>NZ_CP009498.1:1500000-1588979 GCF_001027545.1 Endomicrobium proavitum | reverse complement strand
TTTTTTCCTCTTTCAAATTGTATTTTTACTTTTTGTTTTATAAATGAAAAAAGCCGGTTGCATTAAAAATGCAACTAGCTTTCTATTGTTGTATATGAAAAATTTATAGCAGTATTTAAGGGAGTATTGTTGTGTTGTGTTGTGTTGTGTTGTGTTTTTCATTTTTTTCTCAAGCGCTTCTTCACAAAAAGATTAACTCACTATCACATAGAATGATTATACAAAAAAATAAATTTAATGTAAAAGAAAATACTTTTAAGCATTGAAAATTCAGATCAGGGGGACGGAGGTGTTGACCCGGTTTGGGTCAACACCCTGCCCTAACCTGAATTGTGCTCCTGACCGAGAAATAAAAAAAGCCGAACCGGTTTTATTCGGTCGGCTTTTTTTATTTCTATCTTTATTTTTTCTTTTCGTTAAAAATCTTAATTAAATTTTTTGTTGAGTTATCGTGGCTGTTATTTGCTTTGCCTTGAAGTTCCGGCAAAATTACGTTTGCTAAAACTTTGCCTAGTTCTACGCCCCACTGGTCAAAACTGTTTACTCTCCACAAAATGCCCTGCGTAAATATTTTGTGCTCGTAAACGGCTATTAACGCGCCAAGAGTTTTCGGCGTAAGCTCGTCTATTAAAATGCTGTTTGTAGGTCTGTTGCCCTCAAACACTTTATGCGGCGCAAGCGCGTTGATATCTTCCTGACTAAGCCCTGCTTTTGTTAAATTTTCAATAACCTGCTCTTTTGTTAAACCGAAAGCAAGCGCTTCCGTTTGGGCAAAATAATTTGCCATAAGTTTTTCGTGATGGTCGCCTACTCTTTCGGGCGGGTTTACAAAACCTATGAAGTCGCAGGGAATAAATTTTGTTCCCTGATGTATAAGCTGATAAAAAGAATGCTGCCCGTTTGTGCCGGGTTCGCCCCAAATTACAGGGCCTGTTTCGTAATCTACTCTGTCGCCTTCAAAGTTTATTGTTTTGCCGTTAGATTCCATATCTCCCTGCTGCAAATACGCCGTAAATCTGTGAAGATACTGGCTGTAAGGAAGCACCGCATGGCTTGACGCGCCAAAGAAATTGTTATACCAAAAACCAAGCAACGCCATAATTACGGGAATATTTTTTTCGTAAGGAGTATTTAAAAAATGTTGGTCTATGTAATGCGCGCCTTCAAGCAATTCTACAAATTTATCAAAACCCACAAAGCACGCTATAGGCAAACCTATTGCAGACCACAAAGAGTATCTTCCGCCGACAAAATCCCAAAACGCAAACATATTATTTTCGTCTATGCCGAACTCTTTAACTTTTTTTGCGTTGGTTGAAAGAGCAACAAAATGTTTTGCAACAGCCTTGTCGCCGAGTTTTTTAACAAGCCAATCTCTTGCGGTAAGCGCGTTTGTTATTGTTTCTAAAGTTGTAAAAGTTTTTGAAGCCACTATAAATAAAGTTGTTTCGGGATTTAATTTTTTAAGCGTTTCGTAAATATCCGCGCCGTCTATATTTGAAACAAAGCAAACCGCAGGACCGTCGCCGTAATATTTTAAAGCCTCGCAAACCATTTTAGGACCCAAGTCGGAACCGCCTATGCCGATGTTTACTACGTCCGTAATTTTTTTACCGGTAGCGCCAAGCCATTTGCCGCCGCGCAAGTTTTCGCTAAAAACTTTCATTTTATCCAAAACCGCGTTAATTTCCGGCATTACGTCTTTTCCGTCAACGTAAATAGGCGAGTTTGAACGGTTTCTTAAAGCTATATGCAAAACCGCTCTTTTTTCAGTCCAGTTTATTTTTTCGCCGCTAAACATCTTTTGCGCGTATTCGTTCACTTTGGCAGAGCGCGCAAAATCCGTTAAAAGCTGAAAGGTTTCGTCGTTAATAATATTTTTTGAATAATCAAAAGTTATTCCCAAGTCGTTATTTCTTATAGAAAAACGCGCGAATCTGTTTTTTTCCGTAAACAAATCTCTTAAGTGCGCGTTTTTATTTTCCGCGCGGTGATTTTCCAAATTTTTCCATTGCGTTGTTTTTACCAAATCAAACTTTGCCATTTTTGCTCCTAAAATAGTCAGGGCTATGCTTTTAAAATTGCAAAAGCATAACCCTGAACGTTTAAATTATATTTTATATTTGAAATTTATATCCGGCGCTTAAAGTTATTTTTCTATATTCTATTTCCTGCGTTGTTGACGCTGTTTTAAATTTTCCGTTTGAGCTTGAGCCGGTAAATTCAAAAACAAGAGATTTATATTCAAAGCCTAAACCTCCGCCCCAGTTTACGCTTCCTTCGGCGCTTTCCGCAACTTCGGACGCAACGGACGCTAAAACATTATAGCCCACAAAAACTTTTAAATAAGGCTTAACGTCGCCCCATTGGCTAAGCGGAGCCCAAAATAAAGCCACGTATAACGGAGAGAAAGAAAAGTCGGATTCGTTCCAGCTTTTGCCGGTATCAATTAAATGTCTTGAAAAGTCATACTCAAAACCAGCGCTCCACATAAAATATTTTGATATGCCGACGCGCGCTTCAATGCCTATGTTGCCGCCGCCGTAAACGTCGTAAGCCGCAAAACCGTTATCGCCGCGCACCGACGCGGGCACGTCAAACCCTATTTTAGGGACAATGCTTAACGACCAGCCGCACGAAACCGCAAACGCCAAAACTAATACTGCCGACAAAATTCTTTTCATTTTTCCTCCGTAGGACATAACATATTGCATCTTTCAAATAATTATATATTTTTAATATTTAAAAGACAATTATCTTGTTTTTTACGGCAACATTTGATAGATTAATTGTGAAAATGTTTATAGAAAGCCAGCACAATAACCTTTTTAAAGAACTCTTTGCCTTAAGAGACAAAAAAAACCGCGATGCAAGCGGACTGTTTCTTGTAGAAGGGCAGAAACAGGTTTTAGAAATCCCCAAAGACCGAAACATTAAATATATTATAGTTTCTGAAAGTTATAACGGCAACGTTCCCGAAGGAAAAGTTGTAACCGTTTCCGACCGACTTTTTAGTAAACTCGCTTTCACAAAAACGCCGCAGGGCATAGCGGCTGCAGTTGAAAAAAAAGAGTTTGACGCCGCAAAAATAATAAAGCAAAACGGTTTTTTTGTTATTTTGGAAAATATTTCAGACCCCGGAAATTTGGGAACCATTATCCGCTCCGCGCACGCGTTCGGCGCAAAAGCGGTTTTTATTTCAAAAGAAAGCGCGGACGTTTACTCCGACAAAACCATCCGCTCGTCAATGGGCTCTATTTTTCACATTCCCGTAATTGACAATGCGAACTTAAACGATATAATAAAATTGCTAAAACAAGAAAAAGTTTTAATAGCGGCAACTTCGCCGAAAGCGAAAAAATCGTTAGACGGCGCAATTTTTACCAAGAAGTTTGCGTTTATAGTAGGCAATGAATCAAACGGAATAAGCGCGCAAATTCAAAAAACCGCGGACGTTCTGATAAAAATAGAAATGCCCGGAAAAGCGGAATCTTTAAACGCCGCCGCGGCAGCAGCAATAATTATGTATGAAGCTTCTAAAAAACCGTAACATTTTTCATTAAAAAACGTCTAATTAGCGAGAACTTTACAATGCTTAACGATACACAGCTTGTCCGGCTTGCTAAAGAAGGACAAATTGCCGCTTTTGAATCTTTAATAACAAAATATAAAGACAAAGTGTTTAACATTGCGTTTTCTTACACGGCAAATTATGCCGCAAGCGACGACATAGCGCAAAACGTTTTTGTAAAAGTTTATCTAAACTTATCTTCCTTTCAAGAAAAAGCCGCGTTTTCCACGTGGCTGTACAGAATAACAATAAACGAATGCTTTAACGGCCTAAAGAAAGAAAGAAAGAAAAACACGGTATCGCTTGAAAGCGAAATTTCGGGACAAGAAAATATTCTGTTAAAAGACACGTTGGCAGACCCTAACGCAGACATTGAACAAAAGTTTATTTCATCGGAAACGCAAAAACTAATACGCTCGGCGCTGCTTAAGCTTTCGGACAAGTACAGAATGATACTTACCCTGCGCGATATTGAAGATATCTCTTACGAAGATATAGCAAAGATTATGAAAATTTCAGACGCAAAAGTTAAAGTGTGGTTATTTAGAGCGAGAAGAAAGTTAAAAACTATTTTAGACAAAAAGGCAAAATAAAATGAGCTACAAAAATTTTATCCGAAATTTAAACCTTTATCTTGACGGCAAACTTTCTAAAGAAGAAAGTTTGAAGATAAAAAATCATTTGAAAAAATGCGCGCAATGTTCCGACGTTTATTTAAAACTTTTAAGCGCTAAAACATCTTTGGGCGTTTTGGAAAAAGTTAAAGCCGGCAAAAATTTTGAAAGTAAAGTTTTGTTAAAAATAGCGTCCGCAAATAACGCGCACAGTTTTTCCCACGGGTTGTTGCTTGCCGCAAAAACGTCTATTCTTTCCGCGGCGCTTCTGTTTGCGGTTATTTCGGCTTTCAACTTTTTTTCAACTCCAAAAATTAATCGGAATATTGACAACATAGCGCACATGGATTATTACGTATTAGAAAACGCCGGCTCATACAATAAAATTACAAACACATTTATAAATTAGGCGGAATTATGCTATCTGTAAAAACAAAAGCCGTTCTGTCTTGCATTTTGCTTTTTGTAATAGGCTTCGGATGCGGATACGTTTTTAAGGGAATATTAAGCAGCCGAACGGAGTATAATTTTCAACATAAATTTGAAAAACTTCAGCCGCTTACCGAAGAGCTTCATTTAAGCGACGTTCAGAAAGTTCTTTTGTTTAACATACTTGACGATAACAAAAACCAGATAGACCACATAATGAAGCAGGTTGACCCCAAAATTAAAATTCAGCTTCACATGCTTAGAGAAAACATTAAAACCATTCTTGACGACGACCAGAAGGTAATTTACTTAAGACTTTTAGAACATAATGAAGCGGCAAGAGCAGCCGAAGCAATGTAACATTTTCAAAAACATACAGTCTTAATATTGACGATGCAAAAGGCAAATAAAGGCATCTCAAAATAAAAGCAAAGGAGAAGAAAAATGAAAAAAGCAATGACATTAGTAATGGCAGCAGCTTTTGTAGCAACGGGAGCGGCAGCAGCGTTCGGGCAGGCAAAAGCGCCGGCGTTCAAACCGTTTGCAGTGTACGTAGAAAACGCGTCAAAAGCAAATCACTTTGCGCCTTCCGGATGGATGGGCGATTACGGCGATTTGAAAATATCACAGGCGTCAACAGACAAACCGAGAAGCGGAAATACGGCCTTTAAAATAACCTATACAGCAAAAATGGCGCAAGGAGCAGGATGGTCGGGAATATATTGGCAGCAGCCAGCAAACAATTGGGGAGAAAAGAAAGGCGGCTACAATTTAACCGGAGCAACAAAATTGACATTCTGGGCAAGAGGCGAGCAGGGCGGAGAAAAGATAGCAGAGTTTAAAGTAGGAGGAATCACGGGAGAATTTCCTGATTCAGATTCACAGTCAATAGGGCCAGTAGTGTTGACAAAAGAATGGCAGAAATTCACGATAGACTTGAAAGGCAAAGATTTGACGCACATAATCGGCGGATTTTGCTTTGCAGCAAGCAAAGACGACAATCCGAACGGATTTGTAATCTACATTGACGACATTATTTACGAATAAATTATAACAGCATTACAAAAAAAGCGCAGAGCCAAATTGGCTCTGCGCTTTTTTTTGGATGGTAAGTAACGATAAGTAACAAAGAATAGGTAAAAGGTAACGAACAGAAGAATCGTTAATTCCCCTTTTGAAAGGGGTGCTAACAAATTTTATACAAATTATGCACGTGAAAGAAAGAAGATAGGAGGGCAAGAGGGTAAGCAATGTCTTTTTGAGTCTTTACTTGCCATCTTACCCTCCTATCTTCTCACCCTCTGCCTTCCGTGTCGTTAATTCCCCTTTTGCAAAGGGTTAATGTTCAAAAAGTGTGGTTTTTTTGGGGTTTTTAAAGAAAAAAACCATTTAACAAAAGCGATTTTATGTTTTTTAGTAAGCCCATTATGACGGCGTATATTTTCTTTTAATGTCTTAAATAGATTTTCTAAATAATTCGTATTGCTTGCTATTTGACGATCTTTTAAAAAATAGAAAATATCTTTTAACGAGTCTTTTAAAAAAGTATTTGCTTTGTTTATTTCTTTGTATTCATAGCTTTCATTTGGCAAAGATTTTATAAAAGGTTCATATTTCAAACGCCAGTTTGTGTAAGCATTTTCAAATTCTTCTTTATTCTTTTGGCTTTTAATTCTTGAGCAGGCAATGGCAATGCTTTTTAAGTCTTGCGCCGCTTTTGTCTTAGAGTTTTTATGCAAAAACCTGATTGTTTGGAAACTGGCATGGATCAAACATCTTTGCATTATGGCATTAGCCCAAACATCTTGAAAGACTTTCAATATTGTTTGATTCGCGTCGGAAATTAAAACTTTTGGTCTTAATCCAAATGCTTTTAATCTATCAAAATAGTTTCTTGCTTGCTGATAGTTTTCGCTTCTAACAAATTCGCAGAAAAATATCTTTTTTGTTTTGTTATCAGCCAAAACCAAAAAGCAATTGCCTCTGTGAAAATATGTTGCATCATAAAGAACATGTGTGATTTTTGACAGCTCTTTTTCATCACAAAGATTAGGCTCTTTTGAAAGCCAGTATTTAAGTGTCCTTCTAATTGTAGATTGCGAATGCTCTGACAATTTTGATAATTGTTTTACAGTGTAGCCTTGTGTAATCCACAATTTAAACCAAACTTTCTGTTTCTTGAGTTTGTTGCTACGGTTCTTCCAAATAAATGTTCTTAAGCATTTAAGACACTTAAATCTTGTTTTGTTTTGCTTTGTTTTTCCATGAATTCTTACGGCATTGCTTTTACAATACTTACAGCGTTTTTAACACGTTTATTAAACCCTTTTGATAATCATTGTATCAATATTTCTTTTTGTCGTCGTAATCTGGTTAGAAAAATACCTCTTTTAACCACACTTTTTGAACATTAACCCTTGCAAAAGGGGGGCCCGATAGGGCGGGGTATTTGTTGTTGACGTTGCTTCGTAATTCGTAATTAAGCGGTTATAAGCTATTTAGCTTTCTTTTTATCGTGGACTATGGATGTTATTATGGAAACGCCGAGGATGAGTATTATTATTGCCAGCGAGACGTGCGTAGGCACGGGAATGTGATGTTGAATAATCATTTTTAAACCTACAAAAAACAGTATCACAGCAACGCCGTATTGCAAATATTTAAATTTTTCCGCCAAGTTTGACAGAAGAAAATATAAAGACCTTAACCCTACAATTGCAAAAATATTTGACGTATAAACTATAAAAGTGTCTCTGGAAATTGAAAGAACCGCAGGTATTGAATCCACAGCAAAAATTATATCGCTTACCTCAATAACGCCGACCGCCGCAAGCATAGGCGTAGCGTAAAGAACGCCTTTTTCCTTGATAAAAAATTTACTTGTTTTTATATCCGTTGTAAAAGAAAAGAATTTTTTTAATATTCTATAAGCTATATTTTTTTCAGGATTTACCTGCTCGTCTTTTTGAAAAAACATTTTTACCGCCGTAACAATAAGCACGGCGCCGAAAACATAAATTATCCACGCAAACGCATTTATAAGCTGTATTCCTATAAAAACAAATAAAAATCTTAAAACTATTGCGCCTATAATTCCGTAAATTAAAACTTTCGGCTGATGTTGTTTAGGTATTGCAAAATATGCAAATATCATCAAAAACACAAACATATTGTCTATTGAAAGAGAATATTCAACAACGTAGCCCGTAATATATTCCAAAGCTTTTACAGAGCCCAAATCCCCGGAAGCAAAATATATAAAAACGCCGAAAGACAGAGCAAGCCCTATCCAAAGACATACCATTTTAACGGCTTCTTTAAAACCTACGTTGCCCTGATGACGCTGCAAAATTACCAAATCTACAAACAAAGCAACGGCGACAACAACCCAGAAAACAATCCACATAAATAAACTTGCGTCCATTTAAACTCCCAAACTCATAAGATAATCGTCCATGTAAAAGCCGCTGCCGATATCTGATTTTATTGAATCCGCTATTATAAAACCTATTTTTTTATATGCTTCTATAGATGATAAATTATTTTTATTTACCGTAAGCGTTATTTGTTTTAGATTTAATTTTTTTGCCGTTTCTTTAATAAAAGTCACCGATTCTTTGCCGTATCCTTTTTTTCTGCTTTGAACTTTTATGTAAATTTTACTTAAAAAAAGTTCGCCTGTTTTTGGAAGTATTGCGAAATAGCCTTGATAACCGCCGTCAGCCTGCAAAAGATAATACAAGTAATTTTGCGACGATATTTGTTTTGAAATTGCAGACGCAGACTGAAAGCGTTCAAGCATATAATCTATTTGAGGTTTAGGAACTATGCCGCTGTAATGCTCGTTCCAAATTTCATTAGCAAGAGAAGATACAATATTAATTAAATTTTCGGTTTTTACTTTTATGATTTTCACGCTTAAACACCTTTGGCTTGTCATTGCAATGAAAAGCGAAGCCTTGGCGCGGCAATCCATAGTTTGGTGCAGGTTCGTTTTAAGGTTAACATCCTACTTACAAGCGACCGATGGCTTATTTTAATTTACGAATCAACGTCAAAGACAAATACCCCGCGCTATCGGGCTCCGGTGCGCTCACCCCGTATTACAACCTTACGGGGCAGGCTCGTTTTTGGATTAACATCTTACTTACAAGCGCCCGTTCGTGGCTCGTGCTCCTTATTCGTCGCACACTCACCCCCTTTTTCAAAAGGGGAATTAACAACACTTGCTCCTTACTCCTTCCTACTTTCTACTTTAACAACTCGCCGTTACTTACCTTCCTACCATCTCACCCTCCGCTTTACCTATCACACATTAAAGCGAAACTCTATTATATCGCCGTCTTTAACAACGTATTCTTTGCCTTCGCTTTTTAGAAGACCGGCTTCCTTGACGGCTTTTTCGCTGCCGAGTTTGAATAAATCGTCGTAATTCATAACTTCGGCGCGTATAAAACCTCTTTCAAAATCCGTGTGAATTACGCCGGCGGCTTGCGGCGCTAAAAAGCCCCGCTTTATTGTCCACGCGCGCACTTCGTCTTCCCCTGCAGTTAAAAAAGTTTCAAGCCCCAGCAGCGTAAAGCCGGCTTTAATTAAACGGTTAAGACCGGCTTCGGTTAAACCTAAATCTTTTAAAAACGCGTCCCGGTCAGAATCTGCAAGTTCGGAAAGTTCGGCTTCAATTTTTGCGCATATAGCCACCGCTTGCGCGCCGTCAGCCAAGGCTTTCTGCACGACAATTTTAACGTATTCGTTTTGCAAAGACGGCAAATCGTTTTCGCCGACATTACAAGCGTAGAGCACAGGCTTTGCCGTAATTAAAAAGAAATCTTTTAACATATTTTTTTCATCGTCGTTTAATTCAAGCGTCCTTGCCGGTTTTCCGGCTTCAAGATGTTCTTTAACTTTTTTCGCAAAATCAATTTGCGCTAAAACTTTTTTATCGTTCATGCGCGAATTTTTTGCAAGACGCTCGTATATTTTTGTCATTGAGTCTAAATCCGCAAGAGTCAGTTCCGTGTCTATAATTTCAATGTCTCTTAAAGGGTCAATGCCGCCCATAACGTGCGTAATATCTTTGTTTTCATAACAGCGCACCACGTGAACAATAGCCTGAGTTTCTCTGATGTGCGATAAGAACTGATTGCCCAGCCCCTCGCCCTGCGACGCGCCTTTAACAAGACCCGCGATATCCACAAAATCTACCGTAGCGTAAACTTTCTTTTTTGAATTGTAAAGTTTTTCCAAAAAGTCCAATCTTTTATCCGGAACCGCAACCACGCCCACGTTTGGGTCTATAGTGCAAAAAGGATAATTAGCGCATTCCGCGCCCGCTTTTGTTATTGCATTAAATAATGTTGATTTACCAACGTTAGGAAGACCCACTATGCCAAGTTTCATATTGCCTCGCTGTTACTTTTCGTAGGAAAATTCAAAGCCGCCTATTCTTATTGTGTCGCCGGGTTTTACGCCTTGGTTTTCCAATTCGGCGTCAAGACCCATTTTTTTCAAGATATTTTGGTAGCGCCTTAAAGAATCGTCTTCGCCGAATGTTGTCATTGCGGTAAGAGTTTCAACTTTTTTGCCGGTAACTACAAAAACGCCGTCTTCGTCTTTCTCAACTTTAAATTCCGGTTCGTAAATATATTTTTTTACGGGTATTGTTTCTATTTCTTCTTCAGGATTAAATTTCAACGGTTTGTCTAACATTTTCAAAACTTCCGACAGAAGTTTATCTAAACCCTCGCCGGTTGCGGCGGAAATTTTAAAAAACTTTTTTGTTTTTAAATGTTTAGCTATTTTTTTAATATGCTTTTGAGCATCAGGCAAATCTATTTTATTAAACGCAATAATAATATGTTTTTTAGAGAGATATTTTGAATATTTTTTCAATTCGTTATTTATAACTTTATAGTTTGCGTAAGGGTCGCTTCCGTCAAACCCGCCGACATCTATTAAATGTATTAAAACTTTTGTGCGGCGAATGTGCCTTAAAAACTCAAAACCAAGACCTTTGCCTTCGTGCGCGCCCTCAATAATTCCGGGAATATCGGCAGCCACAAAATGACGCCCTTTAAAATCTACAACGCCTAAATTAGGCGCAAGAGTTGTAAACGGATAGTCCGCAATTTTTGGTTTTGCGGCTGATATTTTTGCAAGAAGAGTTGATTTGCCCGCATTGGGCAAACCTACAAAACCAACGTCTGCAATTAAACGAAGTTCAAGCTGAATGTCGGCGGTTTCGCCGGGCTCGCCTTTTTCGCCAATGCGCGGAGCGGTATATTTTTGCGTTTTAAACGAAGCGTTGCCTCTGCCGCCGCGCCCGCCTTTTGCCATTAAAACTCTCTCGCCGGCAATTTTTATGTCGGCAAAAAGTTCGCCGTTTTTAAATACAAGAGTTCCCGTGGGGACTTTTATTATAAGATCCTCGCCGTATCTTCCGTATTTGTCGCTGGTGCCGCCTTTTTGACCGTCTTCGGCTTTAAATTTCGGTCTGTAAGAAAGGTCTAAAAGAGTGGTTTTGTGCGGATCGCCCTCAAAATATATATCCCCGCCCTTTCCGCCGTTGCCGCCGGAAGGACCGCCGAGAGGAACATATTTTTCTCTTCTGAAAGAAATATTGCCGTCGCCGCCGCGACCTGCAGTAAGATGAATAGTTGCTTTATCTATAAACATTTATTTGTTCTCATAATAACATTTCTTGCAAACAAAAAACAAGGTCAGGATATTTAACCTTTGACCTTGTTTTTTGATAATGTTGTTTTATTTTATGCTTCTATGTTTACGTAAGTTTTGTCGCCGGCTTTTTTGGTAAATTTTACGGTTCCCGCGATTTTCGCAAAAATTGTATTGTCTTTACCCATGCCTACGTTGATTCCGGGGTGATATTTAGTGCCTCTCTGGCGGACGATAATTGCGCCTGCCTGAGCTTTTTGATCCCCGTATATTTTAACGCCGAGTCGTTGACCGTGCGAATCGCGACCGTTGGTAGATGAGCCTTGTGCTTTTGTATGTGCCATTTTACTAAATCTCCTGATTTTAAGCTTGCCTGCCGAAAATTATAAAAATAATTTGCGGCGGCAAATTAACATTGTTAATTTGCTTTAATGCTTGTTATTTCCAATTCCGTTATGTATTGACGATGTCCCTGAAGCTTTTTATAACCTTTTTTTGGTCTTCTTTTGAAAACCAAAACTTTAGGAGCTCTTTTCTGGGATTTTACTTTTGCAACAACGCTTGCGCCGCTAACCGTAGGTTTTCCTATGGTAGCTTTGTCTCCGTCGGCAACAAATAAAACTTCGTCAAGAACAACTTCTTTTCCCACTTCGGCTTCGTTGAGTTTCTCAACCGCCAAAACGTTTCCTACTTCAACTTTGTACTGTTTTCCGCCAGTTTTTACAATTGCATACATTTGACATGCTCCTTTATAATCGGTATAATTTACAAAAATTTTCAGCAAAAGTCAACAAAAAGGCGCCTTAATTCGGGCGTCTTTTATTAAGAGGTGAGAAAATGTTTCTTTCAAAAAGAGTTCAGGCTGTCCAACCTTCCCCCACTCTTGCCATAGACGCAAAAGCAAAAGCTTTAAAGGCGCAAGGCGTTGACGTAATAAGTTTCGGCGCCGGCGAGCCGGATTTTAACACGCCGCAAAATATAAAAGACGCCGGCATAGACGCGATAAACAAAAACTTCACAAGATATTGCCCCGTAGCGGGAACTTTGGATTTAAAAAAAGCGATAGTAAACAAACTTAAAAGAGATAACGGTCTTGAATATATTCCCGAAGAAATTATAGTTTCCTGCGGCGCAAAACATTCTCTTTACAATCTTTTTCAGGCAATTCTTGACGACGGGGATGAAATTATAATACCCGCTCCATACTGGGTTTCTTACCCCGACATGGCAATTCTTGCGGGAGCAAAACCGGTTATTATACCCGCCGACGACAAAAACGGATTTAAAATTACTGCGCAGTCCGTGCAAAAAGTTATTACGGCAAAAACAAAAGCCATTGTAATAAACTCTCCGTCAAACCCTACGGGAGCTACATACTCTTCGGGCGAGCTTAAAGCCATAGCCGAAGTTTGCGTTAAAAATAAAATTTTAATGATTTCCGACGAGATATATGAAAAACTCGTATATGATAACTTTAAATTTTCTTCAACCGCTTCCGTTTTGCCGGAAGCTAAAAATTATACCGTTGTTATAAACGGCGTTTCAAAAGCTTACGCCATGACGGGCTGGAGAATAGGTTACGCCGCGGGGCCCAGAGAAATAATTACCGCAATGGCGAAAATTCAAAGCCAGTCAACGTCTAACCCAACGTCAATTTCAATGAAAGCGTCCGTTGAAGCGTTAAACGGCCCGCAGGATGAAGTTGAAAAAATGAGAGCGGAATTTGAAAAAAGAAGAGACTACATACACGAAAGACTTAACAAAATTGAAGGCATAAGCTGCTCAAAACCCAGCGGCGCATTTTACGTTTTCCCCGACATTTCAAAACTTCTCGGAAAAACTTTCGGCGCAAAAGTTATAAACACAGATTCGGAGTTTGCGCAATATCTTTTGGAAACGGCAAAAATTGCTGTAGTTCCCGGATCTGCTTTTGGCGCCGACGGATATATGCGTTTATCTTACGCAACGTCGCTTGAACTTATTAAAGAAGGAATGGACAGACTGGAAAAAACAGTTAAACAGATGATAGGAAACGGCAAGTAGTTAAAATTAGCAAGGAGTAAGGAGCAAGTAACGACGTAACTACGAATTACGAACAATAAAAACCGGCGGCGAGAAATTTCGCAGCCGGTTTTTTTATTCAAAGAAAATGGCAAACCGCAAAATACCCCGTCGGACTTCGTCCGCCGCCCCTTTTTGCAACAAAAGGAATTTAACGACATAGCGGATGCCGTTACGCATCCGCTTATTTTTCTGTTTTATTCAAATATTATTTGGTAGTCTTCGCGGTCTATATCGGCAACGGACTGAATGTCAAAATCCATTTTGAAAAGCTCTTTAAGGCGGGACTTGCGTTCGTTAAAATATTCTACAACGTCCGGATTAAGTTTTATTTTTACTTTTCCGTGATGCATATCTATGCCCATTTGCTCTACGTCGTCGCAAACGTTAATAAATATGGATTCTTTGGAAAGCACAAGCCCTAAGCCGCGGCATACCGGACAAACGTCGCCCATAAGAGAAAACAAAGATTCTCTTTTTCTTTCTCTGGTCATTTCAATAAGACCCAGCCTTGTTATAGGCCAAATTTTTATTTTGGCTTTATCGCCTCTTGTAACTTCGCGGAGCTTTTCCAAAACTTTTTGTCTGTTGGAGGCTTTTCGCATGTCTATAAAATCTATAACTATTATTCCGCCGATATTTCTTAACCTTAACTGTCTGGCAACTTCTTCGGCGGCTTCAATATTTGTGTAAGCCGCTGTGTCTTCCTGCGAAGTTTTTGACGTAAATTTTCCGCTATTTACGTCTATGGCGCACAAAGATTCCGCTTCCTGAATTATTAAATATCCGCCGGATTTAAGACGAGCCCTGTTTGAACGCAAACGTTTTATTTCTTCGTCTATGCCGTAAGCTTTAAAAATGGACTGCTTACCCTCGTATAAAACTATTCTGTCAAGAAATTCCGGAGTTGTAATTTTTACAAACTCGGTAACGTCTCTTAATTCTTTGGGCGAATCTATGTGCATTAAAATTACGTCTTCGGTAAAATAATCGCGCACCGTTTGAAAAACTACGCCGAGATCTTTATGAATAAGGCTCATAGGTTTTGCGTTGTCAAAACGGGAAACTATTGACGCCCATATTCTTGTAAGATATTTTATTTCTCTTTTTATTTCTTCTTCCGTTGCGTCTTCCGCCTCGGTGCGCACAATAATGCCGCCCGGAACTTCTTTTTTAATTTCCGAAATTATGCCTTTTAATCTGTCGTATTCTTCGCGGTCTTCAATATTTTTTGACACGCCGATGTTGTTGCTGAAAGGCATGTAAACAAGAAGTCTGCCGGGAAGGGAAATGTCCATTGTTATTTTAGGGCCTTTTGTGCTGATAGGCTCTTTATAAACCTGAACCATAACGTCTTGCCCGGGCTGAATCATATTTTCAATATTTCTTTCGTTTTTCTGGGCGACGATATCGTCTATTCCCAAATAAGCGCTTTTGCCGAAACCCAAATCTACAAACGCCGAATTTAACGCGGGCACTATATTTTGAACTTTCCCTTTGTAAATATTGTTCAAAATCTTTTCCGACTCGCGGCGCTCTATAAACAAATCAAAAAGTTTTCCGTCTTCCAAAACGGCTACTTTTGTTTCTTCTAAACTGCGATTTACTATTATTTCTTTTTTCACTTGAATCCTCTTAATTTCTTTTACGGAATATATAAATTTCCGTTTGAGGCCTGAACGTATAAATTTGTTCTTGCAACTAAATACATTGTGCCATAATTTTTATTATTTTCCAACAACTTTGCCAAAATGCTTTCCGGCTTTACGGTTTTTCCGTTGCCGAATTTTAACAAAAGTTTTAAGCCGCCGCCTTCGCTTTTAAAAGATACGATAAGCGGCTTTGCGTCTATTTCAATATCTTTTCCTTTTTTATTTTTTACAATTATTATTTTATCCTGCGATAAAAACTCATCCAGCTCTTGTTGGCTTACCGAGACGTTTTTTATTTCATATTCCGCGACGTTTGTTAAAATATCTATCGCCGGAAACGTCAACGGAACTCTTTTTGCCTCGGTAATTTTAAAACCTTCCGGCAAAACTTTTGCCATTTTACGGATAACCTCGTTTGAAGAAATTTTTTCCGTAAAGTATAATTCCATATATTCCGCAAAACTTTCATAACCCACAGACATAGGCGGGCCGTATGAAGATTTTACCTGCGGAGTAAACCCTCCCGTAAAAGCTACGGGAAGCCCGCTGCGCCTTGCGGCTCTTCGGAAAACTTCAATTTGTTCCAAATGAGAAATATATTTTACCGCGCCGGCGCGTGAAAATCTTAAACGCATGCGCATAACCGGCAACACAACCGAGTTTACGGGTTCAACGTAATCTTGCGGCAGCAAAGAGTTAGAACGCGTAAATTGCCCCGCGACAGCGTCCGACGTTTCATTAATTCCTTTTACGTAATCGGCGTAAAGTTCTGCTTTTGAAACGCCGAAATGCAAATGATCCCACGGCAGGACTTCGTCCTGTTTTATTACTCTATACACAAAAAAATCTAAATTTAAACCGCTTTCTTGGAGAGCTTGGCTCCAAATATCGTTGCCGAGTTTGTCCGCCCATTGATCAAAACGCGCGCCTTTTTGCCAAGCTTTATAAATTGCGCCGGCAACGCGTCTGTCGCCTTTTGCTATAAACGCTTCAAGAATGCTTGCTCTGTGGTTGTGCGCTTTTACGGTAGCCGGCAAAATTTTATTTAAATAATCTATTTTTTCTTTTATGCTTTTCTGCGACGCCATAGGAAACCACTGGAACGCAGTTTGCGCTTTCGGCACAAACGGAGAAACGGTTATGTTAAAACTTAATCCTTTTGCTTCTTTTCGCACAAGACGGACAAGCGTATTTATGGCGGCTAAATCTTGATCGGTTTCCGTGGGAAGACCTATCATAAAATAAAGTTTTATAACTTTCCAGCCCATTGCGTTTGCCGACAAAAGCGTCTGCGCTATTTCTTTTTCCGAAAGATATTTTCCGATAACGTTGCGCAGCCTGTCGCTGCCGGCTTCCGGAGCAAAAGTTAAAGTGGGGCGTTTGCTTCTGTTGATATACTGCGCAACGCGCAAAGAGTGTTCGTTGCAGCGCAGAGACGGCAAAGATATTGACAGTTTAGAGTCGCCGTAACGAGCGTTGGTTTCAATTAGAAGTTTATCCAAATGTTTGTAGTCGCTGCAGGACAGAGAAGAAAAAGTAACTTCTTCGTATCCGGTAGATTCCAAACCTTCGCCTACAAGCGCGACAAGTTTTTCAATAGGACGCTCGCGCCACGGTCTGTAATATTTTGACGCCTGACAAAAACGGCACTGCCCGGGACATCCGCGCGCAACTTCAATATTTAATCTGTTATGAACCGTTTGCACATACGGAACTATTTTCTTTTTCGGAAAATAAGCGTTTTCCAAATTTAAAAGCGCTTTTTTTACAACCGGCTTAACGCCTTCGCGCGCCGTAACGGATTTTATTGTTGAATCTTCGTTATATTCAACGCTGTAAAAAGACGGAACATAAACGCCGTCAATTTCAGAAAGTTTTTTCAATAAATCTTTTCGCGATAGTTTTTTGCTGTTTCTGCAAACCTCTATAACAAGGGGCAACGCCCCTTCGCCGTCGCCGAGAATGAAAAAGTCAAAAAAATCGCAGAACGGTTCCGGATTTGTTAATGCCGGTCCGCCGCCTAAAATTAACGGATCGTCTTCTTTTCTGTCTTTTGAAAAAATCGCGATATTTGCCAAGTCTAACATGTTTACAATATTTGTTGCGACAAGTTCGCACTGAATTGTAAAACCTACGATATCAAAACTTTTTAAGCTGCTGTTAGATTCCAAAGAAAACAATGGAAACTTCCGCTCGCGCAGAATTTGTTCCAAATCAGAGTCCGGAGCAAACGCTCTTTCGCAGCGCGCAAGTTTTTTTTCATTAACTAAATGGTAGAGAATTTCAAGACCGAGGTTAGACGCTCCGACTTCGTAAATGTCGGGAAAGCACAAACATACGGAAAAATCCGCGGACATGTCAGGCTTGTGGGAGTTTAATTCGCTGTTGATGTATCTTGCAGGTTTTTGGACAAGATTTAATATCTCTTCAATTTCAGGACGCATATTCATAACTTAATGTATTATAGCAAATTAGTTGGTATGTCTGCGCATGTGTATAGACAACAATATTCCCACCGCGCAAAGAGAAGACACCATAGACGACCCGCCGTAAGACAAAAACAACAAAGGCACGCCGGCAACCGGCATTAAACCCGTAACCATGGCAATATTAATTACCGCGTAAAACGTAAACATAGCCGCAATGCCCGTTGACACAAAAGAACCGTATCTGTCGCGCGCCTCGCGCGCAATAACCAAAGCGCGCCATATAAAAATAAAGTAAAGCAATATTACAAACTGCGAAGCAAGCCAGCCGCCTTCCTCGCCTATAACCGAGAAAATAAAATCCGTATGCTGTTCCGGCAAAAAACCCAGCTGCGTTTGCGTTCCTTTAAGAAAACCTTTGCCCGCAATTTTTCCGGAACCCATTGCTATTTTGGATTGTATAACGTTATACCCTGCGCCTCTTGCGTCCGACTCTGGGTATAAAAAAACAACCATTCTTTTGCGCTGATAATCTTTCAAAGTGCTTTCTACAGACAACGACGCGGCGCACCCAAACAAAATAGCAAAACTTAAAAGCACCGGATAAACTATTGAAATTCTCGTTTTAAGTTTCCATAAAAACCACCACGTAAAAAATAAAATAAATACGGCGCCGGCGGCAGCGTAAAAAATTCCGGCAAAGTTTGTTTGCAGGTAATTTAAGTAGCGACCAAACAGCGTAGCTGTATTTATTCCTTCCGGACTAAATCTGATATATTCAAACCCTAAAGGAATTCCAACGCTTGAAGCGCAAAATATTATTATGCATAAAAGATAAAAAGTTTCCGCGCCGGCAATGTAAATAAGAACAAGCGTTACAAGAAAATAAGACAGAGAAGAGGAAAACGCGGGCTCAAGCATTATAAGGGCGAAATGTCCCATAAGTATTAAAACGCAACCTATAAACACCGAAGGTTTGCGCACGCTTTTTATATTTTTATCCAAAAAAGAAGCTAACACCAATATATATATAAGTTTTGCAATTTCAACGGGCTGAAACGAAAAAATTCCCAAATCTATCCAGCGTTTTGCCCCGTTGATTGTAGTTCCGAAAATTAAAACGCTTACAAGAAAAATAATTGAAATTATGTATAAAGGCTTATCAAGCTGTTTGTAATACTGATAATTGAATCTGGCGATGCCAATCATAAAAACAACGCCTATTACAAAAGCCGCCGATTGCACCGTAAGATATTTTGTCATGCCGCCGTAATAATAGCTTGCGGAATACACCGCAAAAAGCCCCACTGCAACAAGCGCCACAACGGCGGCTACAAGCCACCAGTCAACGGCGTAACGTATTTTGCTGAAAACTGCTCTTGTGGAAAACATTAATTTTTATCCTCTTGGCTTTGCGGTTTTAAACCAAAATAAGCTTCGTAAATTTTTCTTGCCACGGGCACGGCGTTAAGCCCGCCGCCGCCGCCGTTTTCAACTATAACGGCTATCGCTATTTCAGGTTTATCGGCCGGCGCGTAAGTTACAAACCACGCGTGGTCTTCGCCTTGAGGGTTTTCAGCGGTTCCCGTTTTTCCCGCAACTTTTATGCCGGGCAATTTGCTTCTTTTGCCGGTTCCGCTTTCCACAGTTTCTATTAAAGCTTTGTTTACAAGGTTCCACGTGTCGGCGGACAGCTCTATGGGAGCTTTAGTTTTTATTGTATGCGTATAAACCGTTTCGCCGTTTGGAGAAACTACTTTATCTACTATATAAGGTTTAAAAAAAGTGCCTCTGTTTGCAACCGCCGCCATCATATCCGCCATTTGCAAAGGAGTAACCGTAAGCGCGCCCTGCCCTATAGAAAAAATAACCGTGTCGCCCTGCAGCCACGACATTTTCATTTTTGATTTTTTCCAGTCGGGGTTTGGCACAAAGCCGTTTTTTTCGCCGGGCAAATCTATGCCGGTTTTTTCTCCCAGATAAAAACTTTTTGCAAAACTTTCAATATTTTTTACGCCGAGCTTTAAACCGAGTTTATAAAAATAAGTGTTGCAGGATTTCGCCATTGCGGTGTACATATTAACTCTGCCGTGTCCGAAGCCTCTGTTGCAAATATATTTTCTGTTGCCAAGCTCAAAATAGCCGGTGCAAAAGTCGGTTTCGTTGGGGTCTATGTCTAAAAGCTCTATGCCCGCAATAAGCGTTACTATTTTGAAAATAGAACCGGGCGCGTAGTTTGCCTGAAGCGCCCTGTTAAAAAGAGGAAGCTTTTTATCTTTAACGTAAGTTGCAAATTTTTTTGTGCCCACCGAGTTTGTGTCGTAACCGGGAACAGACACCAGCGCTTTAATAGCGCCGTTTCGCGGGTCTATAACAACGGCGGCGCCCCTTCCCGTGGTGCTCTTTTTTAAAGCGTCGTAAGCGGCATTTTGAAGTTTTAAATCTATCGTAAGATGAACGCCGTCGCCAATTTCTATAGGAACATATTTAAAAGCTTTCGTCTGATAACCTCTTGCGTTTACCTCAAGCTGCCAACCGCCGTCTTGACCGTGCAAGTACGCGTTGTACTGTTTTTCAATGCCGCCTTTGCCGATGTAGTCTCCGAATCTGTAAGTTTCGCCGCCGAAACGCTCAAGTTCATACGCCTCTATTTCTCCGATGTAGCCTGTTACATGGCTTACGGATTCGGCAGCGCTGTAAATTCTTTTCGGCTCTTTAACCACGCTTATGCCGTTTAAACCTAATCTTTTTTCCTGAATTTTAAACATTTCATTTAGGGTAAGATCGTCGGCTACTTTTACAACTCTTCCGTAACGCCAGCTTTTGTCTATAGCGGGTTTTACGTCTCTTTTTAAAATTTTGCTTATTTCGTTTATAGTTTCTTCCGACGGTTCGTTTTGCTGCTCAAACGGATAAAACAACGCAACATAAGTAAAAATATTGCTTGTTAACGGCGTGCCGTCGGCGCTGTAAATTATTCCGCGCGGAGAACGTTCCCGCGTATTGTAAATGCGCTGGTCTTCGGAAACTTTTCTATACTGGTTTCCCTTAACCACCTGCAAATAAAAAATTCTTGCCGAAATCAGAAGAAACAATAACGCAAAAAACACAAGTATAATCTTGTGTTTTTCAAGAAAAAATTCGTATGCGTAATTATCTTCTCTTTGCCAAACCATTATTATTAACCTTTACTGATAAATGAATATTTCCGCTGCTTAAAAGAAGTTTTCGGCAAAAACATGCCCGCTGCAATATTTAAAACAAAAAACACAAACGGCGCTATTAAAACGGTGACTGCAATTTTTAAAGAACCCGCCCACGTTACTACAAACGGCGTATAACTTCCCGAGCCTTCGGGAAGAATCATACATATAAAACTAAAACCCAACCAATAAATAATGTTAGCAAAAAATACCATTGTAATCTGCGTAAACGCCTGATCTTCGTCAAAACTTTTTGCAAACATTCCGACTAAATATCCTATAACGGTAAACATAACTACTCTGCCGCCCAAAATGTCCGTAGAAAAAACATCCCACACAAGTCCGAAAAAAAATCCCGTAAGCTCCGCGCTTGTTTGTCCGCGCGAAAGAGCTAAAAATACTATAGCTATTAAAATAAAATTCGGGAAAACGCCTTTAACGCTTAAAAATTGTCCGAAAAAAAATTGCAATATGCAAAAGAATATAAAAAATAAAATATAAAATACGGCTTTTTTCATTGCGCCGCTCCGTCCGGAACTAATATAACGGCTTCATAAAGAGATTCCGATTCAAAACTTATCTCCGCCACGGCCGTTTTAAAATCCGTTGAAACTTCCTTGGAAACGCTCAAAATTTTTGCAATTGCAAGACCTTCGTGAAACACCGAACCCAACGGGCTTGCGATAACTTCATCTCCAACTTCAACGTTTGCGTTTGAAGGTATGTAAGTTATTTTAAGAACGTTAGAACCGAAACCTTCGGCAAGACAACTTATTCTTTTACCTTTAATTTCAACGGGAACAGACGACAAAACGTTGGTTATAAGCGCAACTTTTGCCGACGAGCCGTAAGTTTCCAAAATTTGCCCGACAGCGCAAAGCTCGCCGGTATCTCTTAACATTACAACCGGCAGCCCGTTATGCAAACCGTGTTTGCTGCCTTTGTCTATAATAAACCACTGATACCATTCATTCGGCTCTCTTATGGAAATTTTTGCAAAAACCGATTTTGTTCTGCGCACTTTAGGAATTTTCAGAAGTCCCGTAAGATTTTCGTATTGGGCGGACATAACGTCGTAGTTGCGAAGCTTATCAAGCAGCAGCTGGTTTTGTTGTTTGTAAACGATATTTTCCTGATTGGCGTAAACGATGCTTTTAATTTTATCCGCAAAAGAACCGGCAAAACCGAAAATTTGGTTTGCCGTGTTAATGCTTGGATAAGAAACATAGTAAATAAAATTTTTGACAAGACGCACTGCAGGCGTTAAGCGGGCGATAAGAAGGACAAAGCCTATTATAAGCAGAATCAGAAATACTATATTTGCGTGATTTGATTTGTTATTAGCGAGCATTTTACATACCGTGCGGTTTCAAACGGACGGCTGCAACAAAACGTTACGGAAAAGAAAATTTTAGATATTAAAGATTTTCTTTTCTGGAAACTTTAATGTTGTCAAGCTCTTCCAAAAATGCCCCTGTGCCTCTTGCCACGCATGTAAGCGGGTCGTCTGCAAGATTTACAGGAAGTTCTGTTTCCTGAGCAAGAAGCTCGGGCAAACCTCTTATGAGAGAACCGCCGCCGCTTAAGATAATTCCGCGGTCAACAAGATCGGCTGCAATTTCAGCCGGAGTTTCTTCTAAAGTATTTTTAATAACTTCAATTATAGCTTTTACGGGTTCGGTAAGAGCAATGCGCATTTCTTCGGAAGTCATTCTAACCGTTTTGGGAAGACCGGTAACTTGATCTCTTCCTTTAACGTCCATAACAAGCTCTTTTTCCAAAGGATACACGGAACCTATTTTAATTTTCACTTCTTCGGAGGTGTTGTCGCCGACTATTAAATTATATTTTTTTCTGAAATACTGAACTATAGATTCATTCATTTCGTCGCCGGCAACATTCAAAGATTTCGCAACTACCATGCCGCCAAGAGAGATAACCGCAACTTCCGTTGTTCCTCCGCCGATGTCAACAATCATGCTTCCTTCGGGCTCCTGAATGGGAATGCCCGCGCCGATTGCCGCCGCCATAGGTTCGTCAATTAAGTAAACTTCTCTGGCTCCGGCCTGCTCCGCAGATTCGCGGACGGCTCTTCTTTCAACTTCGGTAATTCCGGAAGGAACGCCTATAACAACCCTCGGGTGCAAAAGCGTTCTTCTGTTATGAACTTTTTTTATAAAGTATCTTATCATTCTTTCAGTAGCTTCAAAGTCTGCAATAACGCCGTCTCTAAGAGGCCTTATGGCAATGATGTTTGCGGGAGTTTTGCCAAGCATTCTTTTAGCTTCCGAACCTATGGCTAAAACTTTTTTGGTATCTTTTTCCATAGCCACTACGGAAGGCTCTCTTAAGACAATGTCCTGCCCTTTGATATAAACCAAAACGGAAGCCGTTCCTAAATCTATACCCATATCGTTTGAAAACAAACTGAAAAGATAATTAAACACTTTATAACTCCGATTTATATTACAAATTTTACAATGGCTTCTTTTGCCGCGTCGCCGCGACGAACGCCTGCTTTTATAATTTGAATGTATCCGCCGTTTCTTTCCTTATATCTTGGGGCAAGAACATCAAATATTTTCTTTACAACTTCTTTATTGTGTATTTCCGCGGACACGCCTCTTATTGCGCTAAGGTCGCCTTTTTTCGCTTTTGTAATAATTTTTTCCGCGTAACTTATAACCTCTTTTGCTTTAGGCAAAGTGGTGGTTATTTTTTCGTGAAGAAACAATTCGGTGGCAATATTTCTCAACATAGCTTTTCTGTGAGAACTTGTAACGCCGAGTTTGCTTCCGTTATATGTTTTTATCATTTCTTTGCTCCCTTCTTAATATCCATTCCGAAAGACAAACCTATTTCCGCAAGTTTTTCTTTTATTTCTTCAAGAGATCTTTTGCCGAAATTTTCAAAGTTCATCAAATCTTCTTCGGTAATTTTTACAAGGTCGCCGATAGTTTCAAGACCCGCGTTTTTCAAGCTGTTTGAAGACCTTGTTGAAAGATCTATTATGCTTAAAGGCTGGTCTAAAAGTTCCGCGCCTTTTTCTTCTTCGGTATTTGATGCCGCTTCTTCAACTTCAGATTCTTCGCTTACGTTGCCTGTGAAAATATTAAGACTGTTTCTCAAAATTTTCGCAGCCTGCACAAGCGCGTCTTTAGGGGCTATTGAGCCGTCTGTCCATATTTCCAAAACAAGTCTGTCGTAGTTGAGAATCTGCTCTACGCGGGTATTTTCAACTTCGTAGTTTACCTTGGTTATAGGAGAAAACAGAGAATCTAAAACTATGGTTCCCACGGAATGCTTGTTGTTTTTTATATCTTCGGCAACAACGTAACCTTTTCCGGAGGAAACTTCAAGTTCCATTTCCAAAACCGTTCCGTTGTCAATGTTTGCAATCTCCTGTTCGGGATTGAGTATTTCAACGTTAGCGTTGGCTTCTATGTCTTTTGCCGTAACTTTGCCGGCTTTTTTAACTTTCAAATAAAGTTTTTCAGCGCCTTCGGAACGAAGGTTGACTCTTATTTTTTTCAAATTCAAAACTATCTGGGCAACATCTTCTTTAACGCCTTTCAAAACGGCAAACTCGTGCAAAGCTCCGGTAATTTTTACCGAAGTAACGGCGGCGCCTTCAAGACTTGAAAGAAGAATTCTGCGAAGAGAATTTCCTATTGTGTGTCCGTATCCGCGTTCAAAAGGCTCTGCCGTAAAGCGGCCGTAGAACTGCGTTGCGGTTTTTTCTTCTAAAGTAAGTTTGCGTAATTTTTCTAAATCCGGCGTTTTCATTGCGTATAACCTCACTCAACAAGCCCGAGGGCTGTTAGTTTATTTTGAATAATATTCTACGATAAGCTGGCTGTCTATGGGGTGAGAAGTTTCCGCCGCCGTAGGCTCGCTTACAATTGTTCCCGCTACTTTGTTTTTGTCAAAACTAAGCCATGAAGGAACGTTGGTTGAAGTTTTTTCAATAAGTTTTTTTATAACCGCATTCTCTTTATACTTCTCGGGAACGGTTACAACATCGCCGGCTTTAAGCTGGTAACGCGGAACGTCCACTTTTTTATCGTTAACTAAAACGTTGCCGTGGTTAACAACTTGTCTTGCCTGCTTCTTTGACGACGCCAAACCTAAACGGTAAACAACGTTGTCAAGTCTGAGTTCAAGAAGTATAAGCAAATTGTCGCCCGTTGAACCTTTCTTCTTTTCGGCAACTTCGTAATAATGACGGAACTGTTCTTCGGTTAAACCGTAAATTCTTCTGGCTTTCTGTTTTTCGCGCAAATGTTTAGCGTAATCGGACATTTTGCTTTTTGCGGCGCCGTGCTGTCCGGGACCGTTTTTGCCTCTTTTTTTATCAAGAGCGCAATTTGTAAAACATCTTTCCCCTTTAAGGAAAAGTTTTTCTTTTTCTCTGCGGCACAACTTACATGCTGAACCTAAATAACGTGACATTTATAAAACTCCTATACTGTTTCTATTTGCTTATCATAAAGTTTCATCGGCAGCCGTGACGACGAAAACTTATTTGGAAGCTTTGAAGTTTAGCAGCTTTGAGGTTTAGCAACTTCACGTCTTTGTCTTTGCCAAACTTCCAACATTCTAAACTTCCTACTTTTTTTGAAGCTTTGAAGCTTAGCAACTGCACGCCTTTGCCAAACTTCCAAACATCTAAACTTCCTAACTTCCGCCGTTACTACACTCTTCTTGGTTTTGGCGGTCTGCATCCGTCGTGAGGAACAGGCGTAATATCTTTTATTGCCGTAATTCCAAGACCCGAACTCTGCAAACCTCTTATAGCCGTTTCTCTTCCGGGTCCGGGGCCGTTTACAAAAACTGCAACTTGTTTTACGCCCATGTCCGAAGCTTTTTTACCTACGGCAGCGGCAGTCATCTGCGCCGCAAAAGGAGTGCCTTTTTTTGTTCCCTTAAATCCGGAACCGCCGGCAGACGCCCATGCCAAAGTATTTCCTCTTTCATCGGTAATGTTTACTATTGTATTGTTAAAAGTTGATAATATATACGCTCTTGCAACTCCGCCGGTATATTTCTTTTTCTTAGACGGACCGCCGGTAGATTTTTTTTCGTCTGCCATTTACTTCCTCCGCATTTTATTTACATCATTTTTTTGATTTAAAATTGTCGTGCGCCGTTAATTTCAATTCTAACTTTGCCGTTCTTTAACCTTTTTTGCCCGGAGCTGCAGCTTTTCCTGCGCCTACGGTTTTTCTCTTGCCGCGTCTTGTACGGGCGTTGGTTTTTGTTCTCTGTCCGCGCACGGGAAGATTTCTTCTGTGACGCGTTCCTCTGTAGCTGCCTATTTCTATAAGTCTTTTAATGTTAGCCTGGATTTCTCTTCTGAGATCCCCTTCAACTTTAAGACTTTTCGTTATAAGATTGTTTATTTTATTAACTTCTTCTTCCGTTAAATCTTTAACTCTTTTCGCAGGATCTAACTGAAGTTCCGCGATAATTTCATTTGCTATAGCGGGTCCTATTCCGTAAACGTATCTTAACGCTATATCAAGTCTTTTGCCTTTTGGCAAATCTACTCCAGCAACACGAGCCATTTATTACCCTCCGAATTTTAACTGCAAAAGTTTAAAGTTTAGAGCTTAAATTATGCGCCGCTTCTGCGGCTTTCATAAGTTTCGGCTTCGCCGAAACGCAATATTTAAACTTTACTCTTTACTATTTACGCTTTATTTTTTATTATCCCTGTCTCTGTTTGTGTCTTGGGTCGCTGCATGTTACGCGAACAACGCCTTTACGTTTTACAACTTTGCATTTCTGACAAATAGGTTTTACCGACGCTCTTACTTTCATCTTTTGCTCCAAATGAAGTTCAGAGAGCTTAAAAAATTTAGAGAGTTTGGCTTTATTTAATTCCCCTTATTGCCAAACTTCCAAACTTCCAAACTTCCAAACTTCTAAATTATTTTTCTCTGTATGTTATTCTGCCTCTTTTCAAATCGTAGGGAGAAAGCTCAAGTTTTACTTTGTCGCCGGGCAAAATTTTTATGTAATGCATTCTCATTTTGCCGCAAATGTGCGCAAGTATAACGTGCCCGCCCTCAATTTCAACCTTGAACATAGCGTTGGGCAGAGATTCTAAAATTTTTCCGACAACTTCAATTTTTTCTTCTTTAGACATTTTATACCTTTGTTAAAATTTCGTTCCCGTTTTCGGTAATTACCACGGTGTGTTCAAAGTGAGCGCTTAAACTGCCGTCTCTTGTAACAACCGTCCAATCGTCCTCAAGCATTGAAACTTCGTATCCGCCGACGTTTACCATAGGTTCTATTGCAAGCACCATTCCGCAGGCAAGTTTTACTCCCGTATCGGGTTTGCCGAAATTAGGTATTGCCGGCTCTTCGTGCAAAGATCTGCCGATGCCGTGCCCGACAAAATCTCTTACAACGGAAAAACCCGCGGCTTCAACGGTTTTTTGAACCGCGTGCGACACATCGCCGAGTCTGTTTCCCGACAATGCTTTTTCTATTCCTTTCTGCAGGGATAATTCCGTAATTTTCAAAAGTTTTGAGGCGGTGTCGGAGATACTGCCGACTGCGTAGGTTTTTGCTGCGTCGCCGTAATAACCCTGATAAATTACTCCCATATCCACAGAAACTATATCGCCTGATTTTAACACCCGGGAAGCATTCGGAATCCCGTGCACAACTTCGTCGTTTATTGAAACGCACGCCGAAGCGGGAAAGGGAGAACTCATTCCCTTAACCCCTAAAAACGCAGGCACCATTTTCAATGATCTTATATATTTTTCCGAAAATTCGTCTATATCTTTTGTTGTAACGCCGGGCTTTATAATATCCGTAAGCTTTTCTAAAATTTCGCCCACAACGCGTCCGGCTACTCTCATTTTTTCTATTTCAGCCGCATTTTTTAATTCTATATTTTTTTTCTTAAGGAACACTGTTATACCCGCGGTTTGCCGCTAAATTTTACTCGTTAATTGATTTTTTTATTTGCTCAAAAACTTTTTTTTCGTTTCCGTGCCCGTCTATTTCTACAAGAATTCCCGATTTTTTATAGTAATCTATCAACGGTTTTGTCTGCGTTTCGTAAACTGAAAGCCTTTCGCGGACAACGTCTTCTTTATCGTCGCTTCTGTGTAAAAGATCTTTGCCGCAGTAGTCGCAAATATTTTCTTTTTTCGGCGCAAGCATGCTTACGTGAAACGAAGCTCCACAAACGCAAACTCTTCTTCCCGAAATTCTTCTGACGGCTTCATGATTATCTATTTGTATTGAAAAGACCGCCGCTATTTTTTTGTGCTTTTCTTGTAAAATTTTATCAAGCTCTTGCGCCTGATGAACGGTTCTTGGAAACCCGTCTAAAAGAAAACCTTTTTGAACATCGTCTTTTTCAAGACGTTTTACAACCATGTCT
The DNA here is from genome assembly GCF_001027545.1 of Endomicrobium proavitum. Lineage (NCBI taxonomy): Bacteria > Pseudomonadati > Elusimicrobiota > Endomicrobiia > Endomicrobiales > Endomicrobiaceae > Endomicrobium > Endomicrobium proavitum. The sequence continues at coordinate 1,560,940 of NZ_CP009498.1, read as the reverse complement.
ATTACAATTTCATCCGGAACCAAATGCCCCGACGAAAGATATTCTTTTATCACAGGGTCTGACTTTTTTGCTTCTCTAAACATATCGCCGGTGGACAGGTGAAGAATTTTAAACTCGTCAACAATCAGTTTCGCCTGCGTACCCTTTCCGGCTCCGGGAGGACCCAGAAGTATGTAGTTCATAAAACCTCTAAAAAGACAAAGTGAAAAGAAACAACAAACTAATTTTTTAGCTACCGTTTAAACTTTGAGCTTTAAATGCGCAACTACTTTACAAACAAATAACGTCGCGTTTATTTTACGTTAAACCAGCGTCCTTTTACACGGCCGTCTTTCATAAAACCTTCGTAGTGGCGCATAATAAGGTGCGACTCTATTTGCCCTACGGTGTCAAGAGAAACTCCGACAACTATAAGAAGAGAGGTTCCGCCGAAGAAGAACGGAGCGCTCATAAACGAACGCATATAATCCGGAAGAACCGCAATAGCCGCAACAAACAGAGCGCCGCCCAAAGTAACTCTTTCCAAAACTTTTTGTATGTAAGCCGCAGTCGGTTCGCCGGGTCTTATTCCGGGAACAAAACCGCCGGACTTTTTCATATTTTCAGCCAAATCTTTAGGGTTAAACGATATTGAATTGTAAAAATAACAAAAGAAAATTACAAGCGCGGCGTAAATCAAACTGTAAAAAATAGAGTTATGATTAAACCACGTGTTTATTGTTTGCGCGATAGGCAATCCGAAAATTGTCCAATTAGGAGCAAACTGCGCTATTGTAAGCGGCGCCGACAAAATTGAAATTGAGAAGATAACGGCTATAACGCCCGACTGGTCAACTTTAATAGGCAAAAACGAAGTTTGTCCGCCCATCATTTGTCTTCCTATCATTCTCTTGGCGTAATGCACGGGAATTCTTCTCTGCGCCGTTTCTATCCACACAACCGCCGCAAGGACGGCTACAACTAAAATGACAAGCGCAAGCGTGTAAATAACCGAAAGCTCCTGCATTTGAATAAGTTTTATAACGCTAAGTATTGCGTGAGGAATTCTTTCCACAATACCCGCAAAAATTATCAGCGAAATTCCGTTTCCTATTCCTCTTTCGGTAACCTGTTCTCCAAGCCACATTATTAACATTGTGCCCGTAACAAGCGTAATAACCGTTAAAATTATCCACGCCGCCGTAGGGTTTGGAACTATAGACATTCCCGAAGGAGTAGGCATTTTGCTAAGCGCCATCGTAAGACCGAAAGACTGTATAGCGCCGAGAATTAAAGTGCCGTATCTTGTAATTTGCGTAATTTTTTTTCTGCCCTGCTCGCCTTCTTTTGAAAGTCTGTCTAAATAAGGAATAACGTGCGCGCCCGACAACAAACTCATAATGATAGAGGCGTTGATGTAAGGCATTATACCCATAGAAAACAACGACATTCTGTTTAACGCGCCGCCTGAAAACATGTCAAGAAAACCTAAAAGACCGTTGCTTTGCGCATCAAATAAAGATTTAACCGCCGCGGCGTTTATTCCGGGAAGAGGTATTGCGGCGCCTATTCTGTAAGCGACAATTATCGCCAAAGTAAAAAACACCTTTTTTTGAAGCTCGGGCACTTTGAAAATATCGGTAAAGGTTTTTAACATGTTGTATTGTTCCGTTATTTAACGACAATTAAAAATATACAATTGTCTTATTTTACTACTTCGGCTTTTCCGCCGGCAGCTTTTATTTTATCAAGCGCAGATTTTGAAAAAGCGGCAGCTTTAACGGTTAACGCTTTTTTCAAATCGCCTACGCCCAAAATTTTAACAAGTTTGCCTTTTGAAACTATTCCGGCTTTTTTAAGCTCAACGCCGGTAACTTCCGCGTTAGCGTCAAATTTATTTAATCTTTCAACGTTTACCACTTCGTATTCTTTGCGGAAAGGATTGTTGAACCCTCTCTTCGGCATTCTTCTCAAAATAGGCATCTGTCCGCCTTCAAAACCTATTTTTTTAGATCCGTCGCCGGAACGGGCTTTTTGGCCTTTAGACCCGCGGGTTGAAGTGCGTCCGTGACCGGAACCTACTCCGCGTCCTACGATTTTCTTTCTATGTTTTGAGCCTTCCGCAGGCTTTAAATTGTTCAAGCCTATCATATTTCTGAAACCTCTTTATTTCTTAATTTTGCGACTTCTTCTTTTGTGCGAAGTTTTTGAAGCGCTTCAATAGTAGCGTAAACTACGTTGAACGGGTTTGAAGAGCGCATTGATTTTGTAAGTATGTCTTTTATTCCGACAGCTTCAAGAACCGCTCTCACTGCTCCGCCGGCGATAACGCCTGTTCCGGGAGCCGCAGGTCTTAAAAATACTTTACCCGAACCGGAAACTCCGATTATTTCGTGAGGAATTGTGTTTCCCTTAAGCTGAACGGGAACCATATGTTTAGAAGCGTGCGTGCTGCCTTTCTGAATTGCAGCCTGAACTTCGTTAGCTTTTCCCAAACCGCAGCCGACTTTGCCGGCTCCGTCGCCAACTACAACCAAAGCGTTAAAAGAAAATCTTTTTCCGCCCTTAACAACTTTTGCAACTCTGTTAACGGCAACAACAGTTTCTTTTAAACCGTTATCTTCTTGTTTTCTTCCGAATTTTTCTGCCAACTGATCCTCCAATACTTCTTATGCGATTAATTTATTTTATTTTAAACCGTAACTCTTTTAAAACTCAAGACCTTTTTCTCTTGCTGCGTCCGCCAAAACTTTAACTTTGCCGGTGTACTCGTAACCTCTGCGGTCAAACACAACTTTTTTTACGCCTTTCTCGGAAGCTTTCTGCGCTATAAGTTCGCCTACGGCTTTTGCCGCCGCAATTGTATCCGTAACTTTCAGCTTGCCTTTAAGCTCGGGAGCAAGAGTTGAAGCGGAAGCCAGCGTAACGCCTTTTGCGTCGTCAATAATCTGCGCGTAAATATGTTTGTGTCCGCGGTGAATTGCCAAGCGCGGTCTTTCCGTAGTGCCGTCAATTTTGTTTCTTACTCTTTTAACTCTGTAGTCAAATCTTTTTTTTGAATCTTTCATTTGTTTCCTCTGTTATGTTTTACAGCTAAAATATCTTCTTGCTTTTAACAGAGAGATTTTGATTTTACAAAATGCCCGCAATTGTTAAATTTAAACCAACCGCCGTAAACTCAAAAACGCCCGTTAAAATTATTTCTTGCCGGAACCTGCCGCGGCTTTTCCTGCTTTTCTTATTATGTGTTCGTCGGTATAAACTACCGATTTGCCGTCCGCCGACGCAGTTGATTTTGTGTATCTTATGCCGAAACCTTTGTAAGGTTCCGGAGGCTTAACCGCTTTAATTTTAGCGGCAAAAGCGCCTACTTCGTTTTTGTCCGTACCGGTAACCGTAATAATTGTGTTTTTGTCCGCGTCAAGAACCGCGGTAACTTTTACGGTTGCGGGAATTTCAAGATTAACCAAATGAGAAAAACCGACGGTTAAAACTAATTTTTTTCCGCCCTCAATGGAAGCTTTATATCCAAGACCGATAGCTTTCAATTCTTTCTTGTAACCGTTAGTAACGCCTTCCACCATGTTTAGCGCAAGACCTCTGTAGAGGCCGTGAAGCATGTTATGTTCGCGGCTGTTTCCGAGAGCTTCTACAAGCAAACTGCCGGCGTCTGTTTTTACTGCTATTTTTTTGTCTATCGTCTGCGAAAGTTTGCCCAAAGGTCCCGTTACTTCAAGAACTCCGTTCTTAAATTCCGCTTTGACTTTTTCCGGCAATTGAACCGGCTTTTTTCCTAAGCGACTCATTTTTAATCCTCTTATAGAAGTTTGTAGAGCTGGGAGGCCGGGAAGTTGAGAAAAGCTAAACGCTATTAATCTCAAAATTTTTCCAACAGCTTTAACTACGCTCTGCAAACAACATCTATTTTTTTGTTACTTTTAGAGAGCCGTGTCGTTGCCCTGCTTCTCAACTTTTCAGCTTCTCAACTTCCGCCGTCTTTACCAAACGTATCCTATTACTTCTCCGCCGACTTTGTCTTTTGTTGCCTGTTTGCCCGTCAACAAACCTTTGGAAGTGGATACTATGGTTACGCCTAAACCGCCCTGAACTTTCGGCATATTTTCATAGCCTTTATAAATTCTCAACGACGATTTTGAAACTCTTTTAATGCCCTGAAGAACAGCTTTACCGGCAACGGTGTATTTAAGATAAACTCTTAAAACGCCCTGTTTGTGGTCTTCAATGCTTTTGTAATTTGCGATATAACCTTCGTCTTTTAAAATCTTTGCGATTTCAACTTTAACTTTTGAAGAAGGAATATCTACTTTTTCGTGCAGCTTTGCATTCGCGTTGCGAATGCGGGAAAACATATCTGATATCGGATCTGTAATCATTCAAACGACCTCTTTTAAATTATTACCAACTTGATTTTGTAACGCCCGGAATTTCACCGTTGTGCGCCAATTTACGCAAGCATATTCTGCAAAGACCGAAATCTCTGTAGAAGCCGCGCGGTCTTCCGCACAGACGACATCTGTTTCTGTGACGCGTTGAAAACTTTTGAGGTTTACGCATCTTTGCTTCTGCTGAAGTTGTTGCCATTCTGAAATGCCTCTTTTTTATTTTTAAAACTTCTTAACTTATTTTGCCGTTTACTTCGTTTCTCTTTTTCTGAAAGGAACTCCAAGCGCTTCAAGCAGCGCTTTCGCGTGCTCGTCTTTTTTTGCGTTTGTTACTATGGTTATGTTCATTCCTCTGGGTTTGTCGGATTTTTCAACGTTGATTTCGGGAAATATATACTGCTCGGTAAGACCGAGGTTAAAATTTCCCTGCCCGTCAAAACCTCTCGGCTCTATTCCTCTGAAGTCTCTTATGCGGGGAATAGCTACGTTAATAAGTCTGTCAAGAAATTCAAACATTATGAAATTTCTTAAAGTAACTTTCGCTCCTATAGGCATACCTTCGCGGAGTTTAAAGTTTGAGATGGATTTTTTTGCGCGCGTTACAAGCGGTTTTTGACCGGTTATAGCGGCAAGTTCCGCAACGGCAGTATCCAAAACTTTAATGTTTTCTTTCGCTTCGGTCAAGCCTATGTTAATTACAATTTTTTCAAGCTTGGGAATCTGATGAACATTTTTAAATTTAAATTTGCTCATAAGATCTTTAGAAACGTTTTTCTGGTAAAACTCTTTTAAACGAGGCTGATTCATTATTCTTTCCTTATCTATTTCTTCTGTCGGCTAGCCCTATCTTGAGTTTAGACTGCGCCTATTGTGCCGTTTTTATACTATCATCTCTCCGCATTTTCTGCATACGCGGATTTTTTTTCCGTCTGAAAGCTTGTCAAATTTAGGTCTTGAAGCCTGCGCGCATTTCGGGCATACAAGCATTACCTTGCTTATTGCAAGCGGCGCTTCTTTCTCGCGAATTCCTCCCGGATCTCTCTGGGTGGGTTTCGTGTGTCTTTTTACGAAATTAATTTTTGCCACTACTACTCTGCCGGTTTCCGGATAGACTTTAAGGACTTCGCCTTTTTTGCCTTTATCCTTGCCCGCCAAAACAACTACTTTGTCTTTCTTTTTAATGTTAAGCATTTTTTATTTTTCCTGTTTCTTTTTTGGCTTTAACAGTCCGGTGTTTCATTATCGCTTTTGTGTTATTGTCCGCCGATTTAATTAAGCCTTACTGACTTTTATCCGTCTTCGGCGCTTTGCTTCTGCGACGCGATTATTTAAACTTTGTTTAAATAACCTCGGGAGCCAATGAGATTATTTTTAAATAATTATTTTCTCTAAGCTCTCTTGCAACGGGTCCGAAAATACGCGTGCCTTTCGGTTCGCCTTCGTCGTTGATGATAACGGCGGCATTGTCGTCAAACTTAATGTAAGTTCCGTCTTCGCGGCGGATTTCTTTTACGGTTCTTACGACAACTGCTTTTACAACTTCGCCTTTTTTAATATTTGCATGCGGCAAAGCGTCTTGTACCGACGCGTGAACTACGTCGCCGATGCTTGCATAGCGGCGTTTCAAGCCTTTGGTAACTCTGAAAACACGCACTCTTTTAGCGCCTGAATTGTCTGCTACGTTTAAAATAGTTCTTTCCTGAATCATTTTTCAACCTCAAATTTTATCGTCGGACAAACTAAATTTTAAGATGCTTTGTTTACAACTTCAACCAACACCCATCTTTTAGTTTTTGACAACGGTCTTGTTTCCATTATCTTAACGGTATCGCCCGCGTGAGAAATATTTTTTTCATCGTGAGCAGCAAATTTGCTTTTCCCGCGAAGAACTCTGTCAAACAAAGAATGGCGGTAAGTTCTTTCCACCAAAACTATTCTTGTTTTGTTGCTTTTGTCGCTTACTACAACACCTGTACGATATTTACGTTTTGCGCGTTCTACCATTTTTCCTTCCTATTTTTATCTTATTTCGACTCTTTTTTCTGAGCAAGAAGAGTTTTAATTCTTGCGATATTTCTTCTGATGCTTCTTATTTCAAGCGGATTTTTTACAGGAGCCGTCGTATGACGGAATTTAAGTTTAAAAAGCTTATCCTGCAAATCGCCGAGTTTCGCTTTGAGTTCGGCTTCAGACATATTTTTCGTTTCCTGCCAGTTTTTACTTTTCATCTTAACCGTTCCTTAAATGTCAGCTCTGACTAAAATTTTTGTGTGAATCGGAAGTTTGTTTGACGCAAGACGCAAAGCCTTTCTTGCTTCTGCTTCGGGAAGCCCTTCCATTTCAAACATTATTCTTCCCGGTTTTACTACGGCTACCCAAAACTGCGGATCGCCTTTTCCCTTACCCATTCTGGTTTCTGCAGGCTTTTTAGTTATTGGTTTATCAGGGAATATTCTGATCCAAACTTTTCCGCCTTTTTTTATGTATCTTGCAAGGGTTACACGGGCAGCTTCTATTTGGTTGCTGTTTATCCAAACCGGCTCAAGAGCCTGCAAACCGTATTTTCCAAAAGCTAAATACGTGCCGCCTTTAGCCTTGCCTTTCATTCTGCCCCTGTGGGTTTTTCTATATTTAACTCTTTTTGGCATCAACATATAAATGTCCTCGTGTCTTATGTCTTAAATTTATTTTGACTCTTCTTTAGAAGCTGCTGCAGCTTCTAAATTTTTAGCGTCAACCAGCTTTGCTTCTTCAAGCAAATCTTTCGTAGTTTTTCTGAAGTGCTCTTTTTTAAATATCCAAACTTTAACGCCGATTTTTCCCATGGTTGTATTTGCTTCGGTAAAACCATAGTCTATATCCGCTCTGAAAGTTTGAAGGGGCACTCTTCCTTCTTTAAGCCACTCGGTTCTTGCAATTTCTGCGCCGCCGAGTCTTCCTGCCGCCATAACTTTAATACCCTGCGCTCCGGCCGCCATAGCTTTTTCAATGGTTTTCTTCATCGCTCTTCTGAACGTGATTTGTTTTTCCAATTGATACGCTATGCCTTCTGCGGCAAGCTGCGCGTCTATTTCGGGTCTTTTAATTTCCATAACGTTTACAAAAGTCTTTTTTGACGTCATGGTTTCCACTTCTTTTCTTAAAGTTTCTATGCCCTGCCCGCCTCTTCCTATTACTATTCCGGGGCGCGCGGTATAGATGTTTACTCTCAAATTTTTTCCGGGTCTTTCAATGCCGATTTTTGAGACAGACGCCGCTTTAAGTTTATCTTTAAGATAAACTCTTATGTGACGGTCTTCTTCAATTAAATCGGGCATCTCTTTAAGATTAAACCATTTAGATTCCCAATCTCTTATATACCCGAGTCTTACGCTTTTAGGATGTACTTTATGACCCATTTTTTGTCCTTACCTTTTTACTTTGTTTTAATTTCCGCCGTTTGGGGCTTTACAACTTTTTTCTTTCTTTTGCCGTCTGAAACGCCCACATCCGTTACAACTATTGTAAGGTGGCAGGTTCTCTTTTTTACCGGCATTCCTCTTCCCTGCGGACCGGGTCTCATTCTCTTAAGAGTAGGACCGCCGCCAACCCAGGCTTCTTTAACTTTAAGACCGGAATAGTCGTTAAGTTTGCCCGAATTTGCAACCGCGCTCTTTAAAACTTTTTCCACGAGCGTCGCCGCTGATTTAGGAAGAAAAGAAAGGGTTTCAAAAGCTTTTTCAACTTTCTTATTTCTAATAAGCGTCAAAACCTGATTTACTTTTCTTGACGTATATCTGACAAATTTTGCCGTTGCTTGTGCTTGCATCTTATTTTTCCTCGTATAGAAGTTTGGAGAGCCGGAAGGCTGGGAAGTTGAGAGAAGCCGAACGCTATTAATCTCAAAATTTTTCCAACAACTTTAACTACGCTCTGCAAACAACATCTATTTTTCTGTTACTTTCGGAAAGTTGTTGTTGCTGCCCACCTTCTCAACTTTCCGGCTTCCTAACTTCAGGCGTTACTATGTTAACGATGTTTCCTGCTTGGTCATTCCGCCGTGGCCTTTAAAGGTTCTGGTCGGAGCGAATTCTCCAAGTCTGTGTCCTACCATCTGTTCCGATATAAATATCGGAAGAAATTTCTTGCCGTTATGTATTGCGACTGTGTGTCCGACAAAATCTGGAGTTATAACAGAAGCTCTCGCCCATGTTTTTATAACTTTCTTATCGCCGGATTCATTTTGCTTTTGAATTTTCTTCAAAAGCTTCTCATCTACATACGGTCCTTTTTTAGTTGAACGACTCATTTATTATTTCCTCTTTTTTGGAAGTTTAGAGAGCTTGGACGCATTGAAGTTGAGAGGAGCTTTCCGCTCTTAAACTCTAACTCATTAAACAACCCAAACAAATACTCTTTAAACCAATGTTACCGTTTTGCGCTACGTTTTTTCAGGAAGATTTGCCGTTGCAAAACTTCTCAACTTCAAAACTTCCCAACTTCTACTTATTATTTCTTAGCTTTGTTACGATGGCTTACGATTACCCAATCCCAAACTTTTCTCGGCCTTGTTTTAAAACCTTTAGCAGGCTGGTTCCAAGGGCTTCTGGGCTGGTTGCCGCCTTTTGAACGGCCTCTGCCTCCTCCGTGAGGATGGTCAACAGAGTTCATTGCAGTTCCGCGGACATGGGGTTTAAACCCTTTGTGGCGGTTTCTTCCTGCAGAGCCTATCGTAATGTTTTCATGGTCAATGTTTCCTACCTGACCAATCGTTGCATAACAGTTTACGCGAATTAATCTTATTTCTCCGGAAGGCATTCTTACGTGCGCGTAATCGCCTTCTTTTGCAAGAAGCTGCGCAGAAGCGCCGGCTGAACGAACAAGCTGTCCGCCTTTTGCCGGGACTAATTCTATGTTATGTATAAACGTACCTACGGGAATATTCGCTAACGGCAAAGAGTTTCCTGCTCTTATCTCGGCATCCGGACCGGACATGAGAGTGTCTCCTACGTTAACGCCCACAGGCTGGATTATGTATCTTTTCTCGCCGTCCGTATACTGCAAAAGAGCTATTCTTGACGAGCGGTTAGGATCGTATTCAATAGCTATAACTTCTGCGGCGACGTTGAATTTATCTCTTTTAAAATCTATGATTCTGTAAAATCTTTTGTGACCGCCGCCTCTGAAGCGAACCATTACCTGACCGGTATTGTTGCGACCGCCATGCTTTTTAACAATTTTAATTAACGACTTTTCCGGCTCTGTCTTTGTTATGTCTGAAAAATCAGACATTGTCATTTGTCTTCTTGACTGCGTGTAAGGCTTGAATGTTTTAATTGGCATTTCTTTTTCCTGTTATCGGGCTGTTAAGCACAATATTATTATTGTAGCCCATAGTTGCTTCTTTTTTTACCGGTAAAAAAATCCGACCTTGCGTCAAACTGAGACTCAAGGCAAATTTTTTATAATTTACCGGACACGAAACCTTTAGGCTTCGTCGACCATTTGAATTTCTTGACCTTTCTTAAGCTTTACGATAGCTTTTTTCCAGTCGTTTTTATATCCTGACGACGCACCCATTCTTTTGCTTTTTCCGGCATAGTTTGCAGTGTGCACGTTTTCAACTTTAACGTTAAACAATGTTTCTACCGCCTGCTTAATTTGAAATTTGTTAGCGTTTCTGTCAACAACAAAAGTATATTTGTTGTCCGCTTCTTTCAAGACTGCGGCTTTTTCGGTAACTATCGGTCTTTTAATAATGTTTCTTATATCCATTTTATTTCCTGTAAATAAAAAAGAGAACGGGCGCTAAACTTAAGCGGCCTGTCTCTCTTTAAGAATTTCTATAGCTTCAGACGTAATAACAAGCTTATCCGCCCAAAGGACTTGGTAAGCGTTGATATTTTTAATATTTTCTACGACGACATTTTTAACGTTTCTTGCGGCAAGTCTGAAAGACGCGTCGTTTGCAATTGCAAATACGACTTTCTTTCCGTCAACTTTAAGATTCTTTAAAAGTTCCGCTACTTTTTTTGTTTTTACTTCGTCAAATTTAACGGAATCTACAACGATAATATTGCCGTTTTGAACCTGCGCGGCAAGCGCCATGCTCAAAGATTGTTTCTTTTTCTGCTTTGACATTTTTGTGAAATAATCTCTCGGCTGAGGTCCGAAAATTATTCCGCCTTTTCTCCAAAGCGGAGAATTTCTCTGACCTGCGCGCGCGTTTCCGGTTCCTTTCTGTTTCCACGGTTTTGCGCCGGAGAAAGAAACTTCGCCTCTGGTTTTTGTTTTATGCGTGCCCGCTCTTTGATTGTTCAAATAAGCGGTTGTAATTTCATGCAAAAGCACACTTGAAATTTCCGTATTAAAAAAAGCCGGAAGTTCTATTTTGCCTTTTTCCTGACCTTTCGCGTTATAAACTGTTGTTTCCATTTTTACTTTTCTCTCTTAACGTAATTATTTCCGGTTCGTCGTCGGAAATTTTATTTTTTATCTGTCTTCGGCGCTATGCTTCTGCAACGCAATAACATTGCTGCGCAACGTTATTTCTTTTTTGCTTTTGCCGCTTTATTTTCCTGAACGACAGGAATTTTTTTCAGCGTAGAACTTATAAGCAACGTTCCTGTTTTAACAGCGGGAACAGAGCCTTTAATAAGCAAAAGATTGTTGTCTGCGTCTGCACGCACAACCAATAATTTTTGTATTGTAACATATTCGTTGCCCAAATGTCCAGACATTCTCATGCCTTTTAAAACTTTCTGGGGTCCCTGTCCGCCGGATGATCCTCTTGCTCTCATCCTGTCGGATTGTCCGTGAGTTCTGGGCTGCATGCCAAAATTATGTCTTTTAATAACGCCGGCAAAACCTTTGCCTTTTGTTATTGCCGTAACGTCAACGTAATCTCCGGCTTTAAAAACGTCGGCTTTAATTTCTTGTCCGACGGTATATCCGGTTACGTCTTTTGTTCTGAACTCTCTTACGACTTTTTTCGGAGCGATATTATTTTTCTTGAAAAATCCCGCTTGGGCTTTTAAAAGTTTTTTCTCCGCAACGTCTCCAAATCCAAGCTGAACCGCCGAGTATCCGTTTTTTTCAACATTAAGAACGCTCGTTACAACGCAAGGACCGGCTTCTACCACTGTAACAGGAACGAGGTTTCCTTTATCGTCAAAAACCTGCGTCATTCCCACTTTTTTTCCAATTATTGATTTTGACATATTTTCTCTCTACTGTCGGGAGCTATCCCGTTTTTTATTTTGATTAAAACCACAAACAGTAAAATGCGAAATATTTTAAGTCCGTCTTCGGCGTTTCGCTTCCACAACGCGATGCAATTTAGACAAGGCGCACAAAGGTGAAGCGCGCTAAGGCATGTGAGCCGCCGTACAACACTTAAAAGATGAAGCATTTTACATTTTTATTTCTATGTCTACGCCTGCCGGAAGGTCAAGTTTCATCAACTCTTCAACGGTTTTAGACGAAGGCTCGCGAAGATCAACGAGTCTTTTGTGAATTCTCATTTCAAACTGCTCACGCGATTTTTTATCGGCGTGGACGGAACGATTAACCGTGTACTTTCTGATGTTTGTAGGCAAAAGAACGGGGCCGGTAATTGCGGCGCCGGTGCGTCTTGCCGTTTCAACGATTTTAGCCAACGAATCGTCTAACATTTTGTGGTCATACGAACGCAACTTAATTCTTAAACGCTGTGTCTGCACTACTTTTTCGGTTGACATAATTTCCCAATCCTGTTTTTTTTACTTTTTATTTCTGCCGTGCAATATTTAAAGTTTGTGCCGTCAGACTATGTAACGCTTAAAACGTTACGACGACGCCCCGCCAGAGGCTAAACTTTAAACTGCATTTTAACTGCAAAGATTAATTATTAAAGTGTAATGAGTAAATTTAGTATTTCGGCAAAACCGAAACTTTATATCATTACACGACCAAAATAACTATATGACTGCTGTTTCAATTGCAAAGCTTTGCATTTAGACGAAGCAATTATTCCGATATTTCGGTTACAACGCCGGAGCCTACTGTTCTTCCGCCTTCTCTGATTGCAAATCTTAACTGCTTTTCCATTGCTACCGGCATTATCAACTCTATATCCATCGTTATATTGTCGCCCGGCATCACCATTTCTACTCCCTGCGGTAAATGCGCTATTCCCGTTACGTCCGTCGTTCTAAAGTAGAACTGCGGTCTGTATCCCGTAAAGAACGGCGTATGTCTTCCGCCTTCTTCTTTCGTCAATATATACACTTGTCCTTTAAACTTCTTATGCGGCTTTATGCTTCCCGGCGCTGCTATTACCTGCCCTCTTTCTACCTGATTCTTTTCTATTCCTCTCAACAACATTCCTATATTATCTCCTGCCTGCGCCGTATCAAGCAGCTTTCTGAACATTTCTATTCCCGTCACCACTGACTTTCTTGTTTCCTGTATTCCTATTATTTCTACGTTCTCTCCTACTTTTACTACTCCCTTCTCTACTCTTCCTGTTGCTACCGTTCCTCTTCCTGTTATTGAAAATACGTCTTCTACGCTCATCAAGAACGGTTTATCTATATCTCTTGCGGGCAGCGGGATTGTTTCATCTACCGCGTCCATCAATTTTAATATTGAATCCACTCCTTCCTGCTTCCCTTCCAATGCCTGCAACGCGCTTCCTCTTATTATTGGCGTTTTGTCGCCGGGGAAGTTATATTTCGTTAACAAGTCCCTTACTTCCATTTCTACCAAGTCCAACAGCTCTTTATCTTCTACTGCATCGCATTTATTTAAGAACACCACTATTGCCGGCACGTTTACTTGTCTTGCCAATAATATATGTTCCCTTGTTTGCGGCATTGGGCCGTCCAACGCGCTTACTACCAATATTGCTCCGTCCATTTGCGCTGCGCCCGTTATCATGTTCTTTACATAATCCGCGTGTCCCGGGCAGTCTATGTGCGCGTAGTGTCTTTTATCCGTTGAATATTCTACGTGCGATACTGCTATTGTTACTATTTTTGACGCGTCTCTTCTTCCCTGGCTTTCCGACGCTTTTGCTACTTGGTCGTATGATATGTATTCCGCCAATCCTTTATCGCCCAGCACTTTTGTTATTGCTGCCGTCAATGTCGTTTTGCCGTGGTCCACGTGCCCTATTGTTCCTACGTTTACGTGCGGTTTGCTTCTGTCAAATTTTTCTTTTGCCATTTTTCGTCTCCCTATTGGTTAAGCTTTCTTTTCTAATATTTTATCTGCTATAGCTTTTGGAACTTCTTCATAGTGCGAAGGTTCCATGCTGTAATTTCCTCTTCCCTGCGTAAGAGAACGCAGCGATGTTGAATATCCGAACATTTCGGATAAAGGAACGTTAGCTTTTATATGCTGAACCTTATTTTTTGATTCCATGCTGGAAATCTTTCCGCGTCTTGAGTTCAAGTCGCCAATAACGTCGCCCATGTATTCTTCAGGAACAACAACTTCGGTTTTCATAATAGGTTCAAGTATAACAGGACTTGCTTTTTTGCAAGCGTCTTTAAATGCCATTGAACCTGCAATTTTAAACGCCATTTCCGAAGAGTCAACTTCATGGAACGACCCGTCTATAATAGTTACTTTCACATCAACAACGGGATATCCCGCGAGGGTTCCGGACGTTAACGCTTCTTTTATACCTTTATCAATAGCGGGAATGTATTCTCTGGGAATAACGCCGCCGACAATTTTATTTACAAACTCATAACCTTTGCCGGGCTCCTGAGGTTCAACGGTAAGAACAACGTGTCCATACTGTCCGCGTCCGCCGGTTTGTCTGATATATTTTGTTTCCGCTTCCGCAGATTTTTTAACCGTTTCGCGGTATGCAACCTGAGGTCTTCCGACGTTTGCCTGAACGTTAAACTCTCTTTTCATTCTGTCCACGAGAATTTCAAGATGAAGTTCGCCCATTCCGGCTATAATTGTTTGATTTGTTTCTTCGTTGGTGCGAACTCTAAACGTAGGATCTTCTTCGGCAAGTCTGCTTAAAGCAACGCCAAGCTTTTCTTCGTCGGCTTTTGATTTAGGCTCAATAGCTACGTCTATAACAGGTTCCGGAAAAGTCATAGATTCCAAAAGAATCGGATGTTCTTCGTCGCAAAGAGTGTCGCCTGTTCCGGTATTTTTAAGACCTACCGCCGCGGCGATGTCACCGGCGTTTACGGACTTAACTTCTTCTCTGTTATTAGAATGCATGCGAACTATACGCGAAATTCTTTCTCTGTTATTTTTTGCGGGGTTGTAAACGTAAGAACCGCTTTCAAGCGTTCCCGAATAAACTCTGAAATATGTAAGTTTTCCTATGAAAGGATCCGCCTGAATTTTAAATGCAAGCGCGCTGAAAGGGGCTTTGTCTTCTACTGGTCTTGTGGCGGCTTCGCCGGTCTGCGGATTTACTCCGTTAAAAGCTTCTCTGTCTAAAGGAGAAGGAAGATAATCGCAAACTGCGTCTAACATTGGCTGAACGCCTTTGTTTTTGAAGGCCGTTCCGCAAAGACACGGAATTAATTTTATTTTAAGGGTGGCGTTTCTTATTGCTCTTTTTATTTGAGTTATTGTAGGCTCTTTTCCGTCCATGAAAGCAAGCATAACTTCGTCGTCGTAATCTGCGATTAGCTCTATCATTTCGGAACGCATATGGTGCGCTTTTTCTTCAAGGTCTTTAGGAACGTCAACTATTTCAAAGCTTGCGCCAAGCTCTTCGCCGTTCCAAATATAAGCCTTCATTTCCACTAAATCTATTATTCCCTGAAAGTTAGATTCTGCGCCGATAGGTATTTGAATAGGAAGAGGAATTGCGCCGAGCTTTTCTCTTATGTCGTTAACAACCATAAAAAAATCTGCGCCTATTTTATCCATTTTATTTGAGAAAACAATTCTTGGAACGCCGTATTTATCCGCCTGTCTCCAAACGGTTTCAGACTGAGGTTCAACGCCGTTGCCGGAGTCAAACACAACAACCGCGCCGTCAAGAACTCTTAACGAACGCTCTACTTCTACGGTAAAATCTACGTGTCCGGGGGTATCAATTATGTTAAACTGCATATCCTGCCACTTGCAATATGTGGCTGCGGAAGTAATGGTGATACCTCTTTCCCTTTCCTGTTCCATCCAGTCCATAGTTGCGGCGCCTTCATGAACTTCGCCGATTTTATGGGTTCTGCCTGCGTAGTAAAGAATTCTTTCTGTAGTTGTAGTTTTTCCCGCGTCAATGTGAGCGGCAATTCCAAAATTTCTAATTTTATTTAACGGATATTCTCTAGCCATTTTTTAAACCCTTGTTTTTTAATGAGGAATGAGGAACAAGGAGTGAGGAATTAAATACAAAAACATATTTAACCGACACTTAACCCTAATCCAACAAATCCAATAATACAATTTTACTTAAAACTTAATTTTAACAACAACTCCAAACTTCCCACTCCTAATTTCTAACTGCCGTTATAATTACCAACGGTAATGCGCAAAAGCCTTATTAGCTTCCGCCATTTTATGCGTGTCTTCTCTTTTTTTCATTGCCGCGCCTTCTTTTTTGGAGGCGTCAATTATTTCCTGAGCAAGCCTTTCGCACATAGGTTTTCCGGATTTACTTCTTGCAATTTCTATAAGCCAGTTAATTGCAAGAGTGTTGGAACGCACCGCAGGAACTTCCATAGGAACCTGATACGTTGCGCCGCCGACTCTGCGCGGGCGAACTTCAAGAAGCGGTCTGATATTTTCTATGGCTCTGTTAAAAACCGCAACCGGATCTTCGCCGGTTTTCTCTTTTATAATATCAAAAGCATCATACATAATAGATTCTGCCGTGCTTTTTTTACCTGCAAAATTAAGCTTGCTGATAAATCTTGCAATGACAATTGAACCAAACTTGGAATCCGGTTCGGGATTTCCTCTTTTTTCTCTCGGCTTTAACGCTTTACGTGGCATAAATTCCTCTTTATATTATTTCTAAAAACTCTTCATAAACTCAAAACTTCATTTGTTTATGAAATCTATAATTCATTCAAAGCGGAATGTGGAAAGTTAAAAGCGGAATTAACAAATTTGTATTTAAAATTTCACTTTTCACTTTTCACTTTTCACTTCTCACTTTGCCGTTATAATTATTTCGCCGCTGCTTTTGCTTTTTTTGCGCCGTATTTGCTTCTTGACTGTTTGCGTCCGTCAACGCCGGTTGTGTCAAGAGCGCCTCTGACGATGTGGTATCTTACGCCCGGCAAATCTTTTACACGTCCGCCGCGGATAAGAACAAGCGAATGTTCCTGCAAGTTGTGCCCTACGCCCGGGAT
Source organism: Endomicrobium proavitum (assembly GCF_001027545.1). Taxonomy (NCBI): domain Bacteria; kingdom Pseudomonadati; phylum Elusimicrobiota; class Endomicrobiia; order Endomicrobiales; family Endomicrobiaceae; genus Endomicrobium; species Endomicrobium proavitum. The sequence goes on along the minus strand of NZ_CP009498.1, from coordinate 1,544,256 downwards.
ATACGAAGAAACTTCGTATCCGGAGGTAAGTCTTACTCTTGCTACTTTTCTTAACGCCGAGTTAGGTTTTTTAGGAGTTGTGGTGTAAACTCTTGTGCAAACCCCTCTTCTCTGCGGACAATTTTTAAGCGCAGGAGATTTTGTTTTTCTTGTTACGTCTTTTCTTCCGTTTGCAATCAACTGATTAATCGTTGGCATTTTCTTCCTTTCCTTGCAATATTATTTTATTTATCTTTAACTGTTTCCCGCTCTTTAAGACCGGTGCCTGCAGGTATTAAGTGACCTATAGAAACGTTTTCTTTTAATCCCTTAAGCGTATCAATTTGTCCGGAAACCGCGGCTTCAGTTAAAATTCTGGTGGTTTCCTGAAAGGACGCCGCCGAGATAAACGAATCTGAAGACAGCGACGCTTTCGTTATTCCAAGAAGAATAGGATGCGCCACCGGAGCTTTTCCTTTTTTAACTTTTACAGCTTTTTTGTCAACTTCATATTTTGCTCTTGAAATTATTTCGCCGTTAAGATACTTACTGTCGCCCGAGTCCATAATGCGGACGTTAGACAACATTTGACGGACAATTATTTCAATGTGCTTATCGTTAATTGTAACGCCCTGAAGTCTGTAAACCTGCTGAATTTCGTTTACAAGATATTCCTGAACTTCTTTAGGACCTTTAACTTTAAGTATATCGTGAGGATTTACCGCGCCGTCGGAAAGAGCTTCGCCTTCTTTAACTCTGTCGCCTTCGTAAACAACCAAATGGCGTCCCGCGGGAATAAGATAATCTTTTGTCATTTTGGATTCGGCATTTTCAACTTCAACTTTTATGCTGCCTTTAGCCGTAACTCCGCCAAGATGAACTACGCCGTCTATTTCAGAAACAACGGCTGAATTTTTAGGTCTTCTGCCTTCAAAAAGTTCGGCAACTCTGGGCAAACCTCCGGTGATGTCTCTTGATTTAGAAACTTCCTGAGGAATTTTTGCCAAAACGTCTCCGGCTTTTATTTTGTTGCCGTCGTGAATTACAAGCGTTGTAGCTACCGGCAACGGATATTCCGCAACGGTTTTATTATCTTTTTTAATTATGATTCTCGGCGTCTTTCTGTCAGCGGGGTGTTCAATAATAACTCTTTCAATTTGTCCGGTTATTTTTGATTTTTCCTTCTGCAAAGTTACGCCGTCTTTAATATCTTCAAAATGAACGGTTCCTTCAAATTCCGAAATAATAGGTTTTGAATGCGGATCCCACTTTGCAAGCAATACGTTTTTCTTTGTTCCGGTGGCGGAATCGGTTTTAACTTCTACTTTTTCGCCGTCGGCAACTTCAACAATTGCTCCGTAGGGAATCTGATAAACGTTTCTTCTGTGAACCGGATATTCCGTGTAAACAAGTTCCGCATTTCTGCTAAGCACCACAGATTCGCCGTTTTTATTTTTAATTGTTTTTATGTTGTAAAAATCTACGGTACCGTTGTTTTCAGCGTAAATTTCAGAACGAGACACAACGCGGCTTGCGGTTCCGCCGACGTGGAATGTTCTAAGGGTAAGCTGCGTTCCCGGTTCGCCGATAGACTGCGCGGCAATAATTCCGACGGCTTCGCCCACTTCAACCTGTTTGCCGGTTGCAGGGTTTACGCCGTAACATTTTGCGCATATACCGTGTTCGGCTTCGCAAGTCAAAATGCTTCTTATGCCTATTTTATCAATGCCCGCGTCAATAAGCTTCTGCGCTTTTTCCGGAGTTATAAGCTCTCCGCGTTTTACTATAAGCTCGTCGTGAACAATATCTACAACGTTATCAAGCGCAATTCTTCCCACTACGCGCTCGTCAATTTTTTCAACCACTTCGTCGCCGGACTGCAACGTTCCGATAAATACGCCGTTGACGGTTTTGCAATCCGCTTCTCTTACAACTACATCGTGGGCAACGTCAATAAGTCTTCTTGTAAGGTATCCGGCTTCCGCGGTTTTAAGCGCGGTATCGGAAAGACCTTTACGTCCGCCGTGAGTGGAAATAAAGTATTCCAAAACGGTAAGACCTTCTCTAAAGTTTGAAATAATCGGAGTTTCAATAATTTCTCCGACGCCTCCGGAAAGTTTCTTCTGCGGTTTCGCCATAAGTCCGCGCATGCCGGCAAGCTGACGAACCTGCTGCCTTGAACCTCTTGCGCCGGAATCCGCCATCATATATATAGAGTTGAAACGATTCTCGCCCGCTTTTAACGGCTCGGCGTCGTCTTTTCTCATTTCGTCAAACATTATGTCTGCAACTTCGTCTGTAACTTTCGTCCAGATGTCTATGATTTTATTGTAACGTTCGCTTTCGGTTATAAGACCGAGTTTTGCCTGTTTTTCTATTTCTTTAATTTTTGCTTTCGCGTCTTTTACAAGCTTTTCTTTTCTTGGCGGAATTTTCATTTCGTCTATAGAAATTGAAACGCCGGCCATAGTTGCATATTTATAGCCAAGCTTTTTAATTTCGTCAAGAAGAACTACAGTTCTGTATTGACCAAGCTCTTTGTAGCATCTGTCAACCAGCGCGCCGAGATCTTTTTTGCCGAGAACTTTATTTAAATATCCCAAAGAGTAAGAACCGTCTTCGTTTTTAGGCATTTGCTCGTTAAACAAAACTCTTCCGACGGTAGTGTAGTTGATAACTTCTTTTCCGTCTTCGGATTTATAGTTTTTCCATTTGGAAACGTCGGACTGTTCGCTGTCTTTAAGTTTTTCGTCTCTTATATTTGTAAGGCCTACAACTTTAATTCTTGCCTGAAGATCCACTTTTTTGCACTGGTAAGCGCTTATAACTTCGTCAACGGACGAGAATATTTTGCCTTCGCCCGCAACGCCGTATTTTTCTTTAGTAAGATAGAAGCTTCCAAGAACCATATCTTGCGAAGGCACGGCGATAGGCTTACCCGACGCCGGCGACAAAATATTTCTTGTTGCCATCATCAAAACTTTCGCTTCAAGCTGCGCTTCAAGAGAAATAGGAAGATGGACAGCCATCTGGTCTCCGTCAAAGTCCGCGTTAAAAGCGGAACATGTTAACGGATGAAGCTGTATGGATTTTCCTTCAACCAAGACCGGCTCAAAAGCCTGAATGCCGAGTCTGTGAAGAGTAGGCGCTCTGTTTAAAAGCACGGGATGATTTTTGGTAACTTTTTCAAGTATGTTCCAAACTCTCGCGTCGCTTCTTTCAAGCATTCTTCTTGCCGATTTAAGCGTAGCGTTTTCCTGATTTATAAGTTCTTTTATAATGAACGGTTTGAAAAGTTCAAGCGCCATTTCTTTTGGAAGTCCGCACTGGTTAAGCTTAAGCGTAGGGCCTACAACGATAACGCTTCTGCCGGAATAGTCAACTCTTTTTCCAAGCAGGTTCTGACGGAAACGCCCTTGTTTGCCTTTAAGTGTGTCCGACAAAGATTTTAACGGTCTGTTGCCCGCGCCTGTTACCGGACGGGTTCTGGAATCGTTGTCTATTAAAGCGTCAACGGCTTCCTGAAGCAAACGTTTTTCGTTATTTATCATAACCGCAGGAGCTTTAAGCTGTTCTATATGGCGAAGTCTGTTGTTTCTGTTGATTATTCTTCTGTATAAATCGTTTAAATCCGAAGTTGCAAAACGTCCGCCGTCAAGAGCTACCAAAGGTCTTAAATCCGGAGGAATTACGGGAAGAACGGTAAGAATCATCCATTCCGGTCTTGTGCCTGAATTTAAGAAACCTTCAACTACTCTGAGTTTTCTTATAAGTCTTGCTCTTTCAGCGTCTGATTTTGTTTTTTTAATTTCAGCGTGAATATTTACCGCTTCTTCGTCTAATTTAATTTCTTCAAGAAGTTTGCGGACAGCGGCGGCGCCGATGTCAACTTTTAAGTTGTCGCCGTAACCGTTGTTGATATTTTTAATATCGCTTTCTTCCAAAAGAAGAGAATTTTCCGGTTTTGCAAAATCTTTCATAAACGGAATTTCGTTTCTTGCGGTTTCAATTCTTAAATGTCCTTCAAATTTTTTCAAGCCTTCGGAATTTTTTCTTAAAGCCGTAAAAACGTTTTCTTTTTCTATGTCAAAAAACTCTAATTTTATTTTTCTGTCCGGCTCGGTAATGGCAAACGACGCGCCTTTTTCAAAGTTTTCGGACAAAAGTTTTTTAATTTCAGAACGAGCGGAAGAATCTAAATCGTTATAAAAATAAACGGAGTGCGATTTGAAATAGCATTTAAAATAGCGGTCGCCTTTTCCGATATTTGCGACAATTTTCTTTGCGGCTTCGTCTGCGGATATTCCCGCATGATCTGCCTGAAACTTAAGCAAAGATTTAAGCTGTTTTAAAGCTTTAGCGGAATCCGCGTCAAGAGTTATCTCTTCGGCAACTACTCCGTCTAAACTGTTTTTAAACTCTTCTCTTACCACCGGGCTTGAAATTCCGTATTTTATAAGGTCAAACTCTTCTTCTTTTAAGAGCATGCCTTTTTCAACTATGGAAGAAATTCCCGCGCGGTCTTTTAAATCTGCGGTTACTACATACTTTGTATAATAAATAACTTTTTCAAGGTCGGATATTTTCATGTTGAGAAGAATTCCGATTCTTGAAGGCGGTTTTCTTAAAAACCAAAGGTGCGCTACAGGCACGGCTAAATCTATGTGCCCGAATCTTTCCCTTCTTACTTTAGATTCGGTAACTTCAACTCCGCATCTGTCGCAAACGGTGCCTTTGTGTTTAATGTATTTGTATTTTCCGCAGTGACATTCCCAGTCTTTTGTAGGACCGAAAATTCTGTCGCAAAACAAACCTTCTCTCTCGGGCTTGAAAGTTCTGTAGTTAATGGTTTCAGGCTTTTTAACTTCGCCGTAAGACCACGCGCCGATTTGATCCGGGCTTGCAACCGTTACTTTAACGGCGTCAAAATCCGCAAAATTCAAAGCTGTTGATTTTTTCTTCTGGTTTTTAAAATTTATTTTTGTCATATTTTATACCGGCCTTTAGTCTATTATATTACAAAGTTTTAATTAACGTTTAAAAACTGCGGCTTTTATTCTTTTTCTTCGGGTTTTGGCGTTGTTTCTTTGTTTAAAAGTTCCACATTTAAACTTAAAGCTCTCAACTCGTTTACCAAAACTTTAAACGATTCCGGAATTCCGGGTTCGGAAATAGATTCGCCTCTTATTATTGAGTCATACATCTTCACTCTTCCTTCCACATCGTCGGATTTTACCGTCAAAAATTCCTGAAGTATATGCGCCGCGCCGTAACCTTCTATTGCCCACACTTCCATTTCTCCAAATCTCTGACCGCCGAACTGCGCTTTTCCGCCCAGAGGCTGTCTTGTGATAAGAGAGTAAGGCCCTGTGGAACGGGCGTGCATTTTATCTTCAACCAAATGGTTAAGTTTCATAACATACATAACGCCTACCGTAACTTTTTCCATAAACGCTTCGCCGGTTCTTCCGTCGTAAAGCGTAACTTTACAGTCGCTTGTAGGCAAACTTTCTTGCGCAAATTTTGCAAGAGCGTCGTCAAGCTCTTTGCCTTTAAGACCTATTGCCGCAAGAGATTTTTTCTTTTCGGCAAACAGTTGGGCTTTCGCTTTTTCAACGTAATCTTTAATTTGCTCTTCGGTAGCGCCGTCAAAAACAGGGGTAATCATCTGGGTTTTAAGCTCTTTTCCCGCCCAACCCAACATAATTTCCAACAGCTGTCCCACGTTCATACGCGAAGGAATTGCAAGAGGAGAAAGAACGCAGTCCACAGGCGTTCCGTCGGGAAGTCTGGGCATATCTTCAACAGGCAAAATTCTTGCCACAATACCTTTATTTCCGTGACGTCCCGCGAGTTTGTCTCCTACCTGAACTTTCAACTTTGCGGCTATGTAAACTTTTACTATTTTATTTACCGAAACCGGCAGCTCGTCGCCTTTTTTAAGTCTTTCCTTTTCGGCTTCGTAGCTTTTCTTTAGTATTTCTTCTTTAGACGCGTAAAGAGATTCTATTTGAGAACTTTCGGATTTATTTGCTCCGGCAAGCTGCTCTTTTTTATCTTTGCGCAATTTGGCTTTTGCCGCGTCGTAAACTTCGCGGATTTCTTCCTGTTTTTTCTTTCTTTCTTTTTCGGAAAGTTTTTCAAGGCGCACGAAAGTTCTAACGCCTATAACTTTTCCGGATACTCCCGGCGGAACTCTTAAAGAAGCGTCCTGAACGTCTTCGGCTTTTTTGCCGAACAGCACTCTAAGCAATCTTTCTTCGGGAGTTGTCTGTTGCTCGCCTTTGGGCGCGGTTTTTCCTACAAGAATGTCGCCTCTTTGAACGTAAGAGCCGGCTTTTACAACGCCGTCTTCGTCAAGATTTAACAAGTCTTCGGAACCCACGTTTGGAATATCTTTTGTAATCTCTTCGGGGCGGCCTTTAGTTTCTCTTGCTTCCGCCTGAAATTCTCTTATATGAACCGAAGTAAATCTGTCGTCCTGAATTAATTTTTCGGACAAAAGCATTGCGTCTTCAAAGTTGTATCCGTCCCAAGGCATGTAAGCCACGAGAAGATTTTGCCCAAGAGCAAGCTGTCCGTCTTTTGTTGCAGGACCGTCCGCAATTACCTGACCTTTTTTCACAACGTCTCCCAAAACCACAAGAGGCGTTTGATCTATGCAGGTATCCTGGTTGGAACGTCCGTATTTTCTTAAATTGTAAACTTCAATTTCGCCGGATTTGGAAGCTATCATTATTTCGTCCGCAGAAACGGAAACAACTTCTCCGTCCGATTTTGAAATAATTACAACGCCTGAATCTCTGGCTACTTTTTCTTCAATGCCGGTAGAAACCAACGGAACTTCCGTCTTCAAAAGCGGAACGCCTTGACGCTGCATGTTGCAGCCCATCAAAGCTCTGTTGGCGTCGTCGTGCTCCAAGAAAGGAATAAGCCCCGCAGATACCGAAATAACCTGCATAGGGGATATATCCATGTAGTCAACTTTCGTCGGAGGCTGAAACACGAACGAGTCAAATCTGCGCCCGTGGACGGAATCCGAAACTATATTTCCTTTGTTATCCAAAGGAGTGTTTGCCTGCGCGACAAAAAATTCGTCTTCTTTGTCGGCGGTTAAATAATCAACTTTATCCGTAGCTTTTCCGTCTTCAACTTTTTTATAAGGCGTTTCTATAAGCCCGTAAGGGTTTACTCTTGCAAAAGTTGCAAGAGAAGTTATAAGACCGATGTTTGGTCCTTCCGGGGTTTCAATAGGACATACTCGTCCGTAATGAGTGTGATGAACGTCGCGAACTTCAAAGCCCGCTCTTTTTCTGTTAAGACCTCCGGGCCCAAGCGCCGAAAGTCTGCGCTTATGCGTAAGTTCCGCAAGAGGATTTATTTGGTCCATAAATTGCGAAAGCTGCGAAGTTCCGAAAAATTTTCTTATCTGCGCGACAAACTGCGTAATATTTACAAGCGAGCGCGGAGTTACGTTGGTTTTATCCTGATTGTTCATGTGCTCTTTTACAAGACGAGCCATTTGAACAAGACCTATTCTTATCTGGTTTTCAAGAAGTTCTCCGACGGAGCGAACGCGTCTGTTGCCTAAATGGTCTATGTCGTCAAGACCGATTTTTATTGTCTGCTTTCCTTCGGTAAATTCCGTTTCGCCGTTGTAAAGAGCCAAAAGATATTTAAGCGTTACTACAACGTCTTCTCTTGTAAGAGTTCTTTTGTTGTCAGCCGGAATATTGAGATTGAAGTTTTTAGAAAAATATTCAAAAACAGGTCCGAATTTTTTGAGAATTTTATATCTGCCGACGGTGGTTAAATCGTATCTTCGGACAGATTTAAAAAGAAGCTCTTCAAGGAAACCCTGAGCTCTTTCCTGCATTATAAATTCCTGCGTTTTTAAAACTTTATAAATATGGTTAACGGCTTCTTTCTGGCTTTTTATAGGATCTTTTTTAAGAGTTATCAAAATAGAAGCGTCTTTAAGAACAGCGACGGAAGTAAAGCCTTTTTCCTGAAGCTTTTTAACAAGCTCTTCTTTAAGCTCTTTACCTGCGTCAACAATAATTTCGCCGGTAGATTTATCAAAAATATCTTCTGCTACGTATTCGTTTGCAAGCGCGGCGGACGGAGCGTCTAAAGAAACTTCTTTGGATTCTCTGAAAAGATTTAAAATTTCATCGTCGGATTCAAAACCCAGCGAACGCAAAAATGTCGTTGCGTAAATTTTTCTTTTGCGGTCTATTCTAACGTATACAATTCCGTTCTGGTCAAATTCAAACTCTACCCATGCGCCTCTGTAAGGAATCATTCTTGCAAAGTAGAGAGGTTTGCCTAAAACGGTAACTCTTTTTTCTTCGTCTTCTTCAAAAATTACGCCCGGAGAACGGTGAATTTGGCTGACAACGACTCTTTCCGCTCCGTTAATAATAAACGTAGCGGTGTCGGTCATCAAAGGAACGTCGCCGAAGTAAACTTCTTGTTCGGACAACTCTTTCTCTTTGCCGTCTTCTTTTTTGTGCATTAATCTAAGTTTAACTTTTAACGGAAGCGCATAAGTAGCGTCTCTGGCGATGGATTCTTCAACGGAATATTTGGGTTCTCCAAAAGCATAAGAAACATATTCCAATACCAAACTCTCGTCGGAGTTTGTTAGAGGAAATATGTCTTTAAAAGCGCCTTCAAGCCCTTGCGGTTTTCTTTTTTCTGCAGCGACGTCTTTCTGTAAAAATCCCGCGAAAGAGTCTTTTTGCATCTTTAAAAGAAGCGGCGGATCTATCGGTGCGCCGATTTTGCCAAAATTAATTTTATTCATATTTAACCCGCTTTATATATATATAAACGGCAAAAGAAGACAAACGAGCGTCTATTATATATTAATAGACGTCGTTTGTCAACTATTTATTTGATTTTTAAACGCGTTTTGTTTATTACTTAAGTTCAACTGTTGCGCCGGCTTCCGTAAGTTTTTTCTTAATTTCTTCAGCTTCGGCTTTAGGTGCGTTTTCTTTTACGGTTTTAGGTGCGCCGTCAACCAAGTCTTTTGCTTCTTTAAGTCCAAGACCGGTTATTTCTCTTACAACTTTAATTACGTTAATTTTGTTTGCGCCTGCGTTTGCAAGAACAACATTAAATTCGTCTTTAGCTTCTGCTGCTGCCGCGCCGGCTGCCGGTGCCGCTGCAACTGCCGCTACGGGAGCTGCCGCTGAGACGCCGAACTTTTCTTCCAAAGCTTTTACAAGCTCCGACAATTCAATAACCGACAATCCTGAAATTGCTTCAATCAACTGATCTTTTGTTAATGCTGACATTTTACTTCCTCCGTTTTTTAACTGCACAGTGGAAAATTGAATTACAGACTCAAACATCCACAATACATTTATTATTTTTATTTTTTAACATCGCTTACTTTTTTAAAAATTTTCTCGTCGTCATTTCAACTTTAAACTTTTCAGTTTGTCTTTATGCCGCCTGCTTTTTTGCTATTGCGTCAAGAACCGTTACAAAACCTCTGATGTTTGCCGCAAGAACATTAACAAAACCGGTTATCGGCGAGTTCATGCTGCCAAGCAATTTTGCAATAAGAACTTCTCTTGAAGGAAGAGATGAAAGCTGTTCTATAACGCTTGCGTCAACAAACTTCCCTTCCAAAAAGCCGGCTCTTACTTTAAGTTTTGCGTGTGTTTTTGCAAACTCTACTACAACTTTTGCAGGCGATACAATGTCTCCGCCTTCAATTACCAAAGCCGTAGGTCCTGAAAGATTTTCCCCTGCGTCAATTCCCGCTTCTTTCAAAGCTATTTTGCCGAGAGTGTTTTTTACGACGGCATACTCGCTTGAAGTGCTGCGCAGTTTAGCGCGAAGATCGGAAATTTCTTCTACCGTAAGACCGTGATACTCGGTAAGTATCAAGCCCTTCATAGATTTAAATTTCTCGGTTAAACTTTTAACTTCTTGCTGATTTTTTAAATTTGGCATTTTCTGCTCCTATATAACTTCATCTTATATTTTTATATATCATTATACTTTTGTCTTTGACGTGCACAATAAGAATTTTTGCCGTTATCAATTACCCGTCTTCGGCGCGGTTATTTTTGGCTTTGCTAAAAATAAAAAAACTTCTCTGCAAGACAGAGAAGCGCGTAAAATTAAAGCTTGTTTCTCGTCTCGGTAAGATAGAGATTTTGTCTCTTTTTAATGCGACGCGCATCTTACTGTCTGTGACAATATTTAAATGTTGGGAAATTATACAACAAACAAAAAAACTTGTCAAGTCTTTCTTGTCTTTGCAGCTCGGCTTTCGTATATATTAGCAGATTGTAAAATTTTTGCCAAACTATAAAAAGCCGGATATGTTAAAAACCATACCCGGCTTTTATTCTAAAATTATTTCGTCTTAACCGGCAGCAAAAACCCTGCTAAAAGATAAAGAAAAAGAGGTCTTAAAATAATCGGTATCATATATAGCGAGTCATTGACGCGGCTAATATTAGGCAGAAAAGTCACCGTTGAATTAAGCAAGCTTATGGCGACCATTACGGCATACATAGAAGATGCGGCGTAAACTTTTTTGCGCTGTATCCACGAAATTGCAAGCCATAAAAGCGCAATAGAAGAAAACAACTCCAGCGCTAACGGCACTCTGGAGACAAAAGAAATTTGAGAGAATGTTTGCAAATTCAGAATTATCACAATCGCCGAAGCGGCAGCTAAAACGATTCCCGGATTTTTCGTATCCTGACTCTTATAAAAAAGTATCCCGGCAACCAATGCGGCAATAGGAATAATTAATGCGGTAATATTAAAACCAAAACCGAGAAACAATGCAATCCAAACCGCAGATAAAACAATAAGGTTTATTGACGAAGGAGTAGTTAAAGTTGTTTCCTTTGCCCGTTCTCCGTATTGATTTTTCTTTTCTTGGCTGCCTAAAAGCAACAAAATAAAAAGCCATATTCCGCCTATAAAAGGTATTAAGCTTACAAAAATATATGCTCCGCTTTTACCTATATCGTGCAACCTTCTTACAACTATAGCCAAGCCCGGTATCAAAACAAACAGCAAATAAAGAAAACCTAAAACGCCGACCCCTATGGCAAAAATTGCAGGAACATCCTGTCCCAAGCTGCTGCCTATTCTAAAATTTAGAAGAATAAGAGCAACGGTTACAAACAGCTGAATGAAAAAAATATTAAAGAAAGCAAACGTCCAACACTCTCTTCTTGAAGCCCTTGATTTAAAATCTGCAAACTTTTTAAACGCCTCTAAAAAGTATTCCATTTTTTTCTCCCAAGAAATTTATTTACCAATACGACACAACAATTATATTAAATTAAAAAGCCGTTTCAAAATTAAATAACTTTTCCGGCACATTTTAAATGATAATGAGAATATTTTATTCCTACCAACCATGAATTCCTGCTTTCGCAGCAATAACACCAAAAAAAATAACACAACATGTTTTTACGTAATCCGTAATTAGTAATTGTATTTACAAAAAGAAAAAGCCAGATATGATTTTCACATATCTGGCTTTTTAATATTTAATCCGGCAGCGACCTACTCTTGCGGGACCCTGCGGTCCAACTACCATCGGCTCTAACGGGCTTGACTTCCGAGTTCGGGATGGGATCGGGTATGACACCGTTGAAATAACCACCGGAAATAATTCCGATTAACAAACCAACCTAATAGTAGTAGTATTTTTCGTTTTATAAATTTTGTGAGAAAAATTCTCACTTGCTTGATAATCAAGCGAAACACGATTTCGCAACTCTTACACGTTATCCAATCAAAATGAATTAGATAATGTGACCAAGCCGAACGGACGATTAGTATTGGTTAGCTACACGCCTTACAGCGCTTCCACTTCCAACCTATCAAACTCGTAGTCTACAAGTGTCCTTCAGGGAAATCTTATCTTGGGGCGAGTTTCACACTTATATGCTTTCAGTGTTTATCTCATCCATACTTGGCTACTCGGCAATGCTCCTGGCGGAACAACCGAAACACCAGAGGTATGTTCATTCCGGTCCTCTCGTACTAAGAACGAGTCCCCTCAAATTTCCTGCGCCCACGGTAGATAGAGACCGTACTGTCTCACGACGTACTGAACCCAGCTCACGTACCCCTTTAATTGGCGAACAGCCAAACCCTTGGGACCTACTCCAGCCCCAGGATGGGATGAGCCGACATCGAGGTGCCAAACTTTGTCGTCGATATGGACTCTTGGACAAAATAAGCCTGTTATCCCCGGGGTAGCTTTTATCCGTTGAGCGACGGCAATTCCACACTGAACCGCCGGATCACTAGTTCCTGCTTTCGCATCTGCTCGACTTGTCTGTCTTGCAGTTAAGCACCCTTCTGCACTTGCACTCAAGGGACCATTTCTATTGGTCCTGAGGGTACCTTTGAACGCCTCCGTTACTATTTAGGAGGCAACCGCCCCAGTTAAACTGCCCACCTAACCATGTCCTCCCTGTTGATTCAAACAAAGGAGTTAGAACCACAGAACTAATAGGGTGGTATTTCACATTGTCCCTCCACACAGCCCAAAAGCCATGCTTCAAAGGGTCCCACCTATTCTACGCAATTACTTCCATAATTCAAGGCTAAGATACAGTAAAGCTCCACGGGGTCTTTTCGTCTAGCCGCAGGCAACCCGCGTCTTCACGGGTACCACAATTTCGCCGAGTCTTTCGTTGAGACAGTGACCTCTTTGTTACGCCATTCGTGCAGGTCGGAACTTACCCGACAAGGAATTTCGCTACCTTAGGACCGTTATAGTTACGGCCGCCGTTTACTGGGGCTTAAGTTCAGAGCTTCGCCTTGCGGCTAACCCCTCCCCTTGACCTTCCAGCACCGGGCAGGCGTCAGACCCTATACATCATCTTGTGATTTCAGCAGAGTCCTGTGTTTTTGTTAAACAGTCACGAGGTCCATTTCACTGCGACCCATATTGCTATGGGCACCCCTTATCCCGAAGTTACGGGGCTAATATGCCGAGTTCCTAAACGAAAGTTATCTCGCGCGCCTTAGGATTTTCACCCCATCTACCTGTGTCGGTTTGCGGTACGTTTACCTCTAGCACAGGTGTTCAGGTTTTTCTTGGCTCCCCATACAGTTAGCACGCCCCTTACGGAGCTTAGAAATCCATTAATCCGCTAACCTACTGAAAAGCGTAACTGAACACATTATACGCACTAAAGGCAGTTCAGGAATATTAACCTGATACCCGTCGCCTACGGCTTTCGCCCTCGGCTTAGGATCGACTGACCCTGAGCAGACGAACTTTACTCAAGGAAACCTTAGATTTTCGGCGATGAAGATTTTCACTTCATTTATCGCTACTTATTCCGACATCCTCACTTCCTAACGCTCCAGCACTCCTTGCGGTATGCCTTCTGTGCGATAGGAACGCTCCTCTACCACTCTATATTGCTATAGAATCCATAATTTCGGTGATATGCTTGAGCCCCGGGTGTTTTCGGCGCAGAATCACTTGACTAGTGAGCTGTTACGCACTCTTTAAAGGGTGGCTGCTTCTAAGCCAACCTCCTAGCTGTCTAAGAAATTCCACATCCTTTACCACTTAGCATATACTTTGGGACCTTAATTGATGGTCTGGGCTGTTTCCCTTTTGCACGTGAAGCTTATCCCACACGTACTGACTCCTGAGAAATACGCCGGAGAATTCGGAGTTTGGTTAGCATCGCAAAGTGGGTTACACCCGCTCAACTATCCAGTGCTCTACCTCTCCGGTTTAACGCTCAAGGCTAGTCCTAAAACTATTTCGAGGAGAACCAGCTATCACCAAGTTAGATTGGCCTTTCACCCCTATACCCAGCTCATGCAAGACCTTTTCAACGGTCGACGCTTCGAGCCTCCGTCCCCGGTTAAAGGGACTTCACTCTGTCCAGGCATAGATCACTTGGCTTCGGGTCTAATGATAGGTACTGTCGCCCTTTCAGACTTGCTTTCGCTGCGGCTGCTTAATATGCGTTAACATAATAATTAACCTTGCACCTACCAATAACTCGCCGGATCATTCTTCAACAGGCACGCTCTCAGCCGTTGCGGTCAGTTGCCCTTCCGCCATAAGCCTCGAACTGCTTGTATGCATACGATTTCAGGTTCTATTTCACTCCGCTTCCGCGGTTCTTTTCGCCTTTCCCTCACGGTACTAGTTCACTATCGGTCTAAGACTTGTATTTAGCCTTGGAGGGTGGTCCCCCCGGATTCCCACCGGATTTCACGTGTCCGATGGTACTTAGGATACCGCTTCGAGTCAGAAAACTTTCACTTACAGGACTTTCACCTTCTATGGTCGGATTTTCCAAACCGTTCTGTTAGTAATCTGATTGGTAACTCTACTTACGCGGTCCTGCAACCCCGCCGTGTAAACACGACGGTTTAGGCTATACCGATTTCGCTCGCCACTACTTTCGGTATCTCGGTTGATTTATTTTCCTCCAGGTACTGAGATGTTTCACTTCCCTGGGTTGCCTTCCTTGCGGATAATATGGATTACTCCATACTGGGTTACCCCATTCGGAAATCTCCGGATCAAAGGTTATTTGCACCTCCCCGAAGCTTAACGCAGCTTATCACGTCCTTCATCGACAGTCTTAGCCAAGGCATTCGTCATATGCACTTAGTAGCTTGATCACATTATCCAATCCATCTATTCGGTTGGATTAATGTGTTTAAAAATTGCTAAATTGTGTTGTTTTCAAACTGAAACTTATATTACTTCGCTTACGCTGGCAATAATAAGCCCATTTGAAGACGCTTGTTTACCTTTGCTTTTTCTTTTCGAAAAAACTACTACTATTAAGTTGTGAAAGATCTTATAATTCTATATTTAACGAATGTCTTGCCTTGCCGCAGCTTACGCTGTTTAAGGCAATGACATCTGAAAAAATCTTTTGTGGAGATAGACGGGTTTGAACCGACGACCTCCTGCTTGCAAAGCAGGCGCTCTCCCAGCTGAGCTATATCCCCATTCACCAACAATATTTGTTGGTGGGCCTATGTGGAGTTGCACCACAGACCTCACCCTTATCAGGGGTGCGCTCTGACTAACTGAGCTATAGGCCCGCTTGTACAAAACCGTTAATGCCCGCGAGATATAGTCTGCGTACATACGTATAAATTAGCGGCACATTGCTGTGCAGCTAATAAATACAACTAAATAACACACAAATAAACGCCCCGTAAAAAAGGTCAACCCCGAATGTGTAATTCAAGAGACGACCGTTAACATCCCGAAAACCCGAAGGTTTTACGTATGTTTACTCCTTATAAAGGAGGTGATCCAGCCGCACGTTCTCGTACGGCTACCTTGTTACGACTTCACCCCAATCACCAACCATAACTTAGGCGCCTGCCTCCTTGCGGTTAGCTCAACGACTTCTGTTATGACTGACTTTCGTGGTGTGACGGGCGGTGTGTACAAGGCCCGGGAACGTATTCACCGCAGCCTGCTGATCTGCGATTACTAGCGATTCCTACTTCATGTGGGCGAATTGCAGCCCACAATCTGAACTGAGGCCGGCTTTTAGGGATTTGCTCCACCTTGCGGTCTCGCTGCCCTCTGTACCGACCATTGTAGTACGTGTGTAGCCCTGGACATAAAGGCCATGATGACTTGACGTCGTCCCCACCTTCCTCCATTTTATCAATGGCAGTTTCCTCAGAGACCCTGTATTGCTACAGGTAACATGGGATAAGGGTTGCGCTCGTTGCGGGACTTAACCCAACATCTCACGACACGAGCTGACGACAGCCATGCAGCACCTCTGTTAGCTCCCTTGCGGGTCGTAGCCGTTTCCGGTTTCTACCACTAACAGTTCAAGCCCAGGTAAGGTTTTTCGCGTTGCGTCGAATTAAACCACATACTCCACCGCTTGTGCGGGCCCCCGTCAATTCCTTTGAGTTTCAACCTTGCGGCCGTACTCCCCAGGCGGTTCACTTAATGCGTTAGCGTCGACGCGGAAGGGGTCGATACCTCCCACATCTAGTGAACATCGTTTACAGCTAGGACTACCAGGGTATCTAATCCTGTTTGCTACCCTAGCTTTCGTACATTAGCGTCAGTATTGGCCCAGGAAACTGCTTTCGCCATCGGTGTTCCTCCTGATATCTACGCATTTCACCGCTACACCAGGAATTCCGTTTCCCCCTGCCACACTCAAGCCGAACAGTATCCTCAAGCCTTTCCCGGTTGAGCCGAGAAATTTCACTGAAGACTTATCCGACCGCCTACATACGCTTTACGCCTAGTAATTCCGAGTAACGCTCGCCACCTACGTATTACCGCGGCTGCTGGCACGTAGTTAGCCGTGGCTTTTTCTGTGGGTACCGTCAATTTATTCTTCCCCACTAAAAGGAGTTTACAACCCGAAGGCCTTCGTCCTCCACGCGGCGTCGCTGGATCAGGGTTTCCCCCATTGTCCAAAATTCCCCACTGCTGCCTCCCGTAGGAGTCTGGACCGTGTCTCAGTTCCAGTGTGTCCGTTCACCCTTTCAGGCCGGATACCCGTCTTAGCCTTGGTGGGCCGTTACCCCGCCAACTAGCTGATAGGCCGCAGGACCATCTCAAAACGCATTACTGCTTTGACCCCTGATTGATGCCAATCTGTGGTCTTATGCGGTATTGACTCCGATTTCTCGGAGATATTCCCCATTTTGAGGGAGGTTTCCCACGTGTTACTCACCCGTTTGCCGCTAAATTCTGCGATACTCTGCAAAACTTCGCTCAACTTGCATGTGTTAGGCACGCCGCCAGCGTTCACTCTGAGCCAGGATCAAACTCTCCATAAAAAATTTATAGAGATTTGTTATAAGCTCTTAATTACTGATACTACTCTTTTCAATAAAAACCTTGCGGCTTTTATTGGAATTGATTTTTACAAATGACCCTTGAATTACATGATTGCCTCTTTTATGAGGCGCTTGTCTGCGTGTTATTTAGTTTTCAAAGAACTGTCTCCGTCTTTTTGACAGAGAAAAATATTATCACCTTTGCTTATTGCTTTTTCTAAAGCAAAGTGTTTTTATTTGTTCTATTAATAATTAATTGGGGTGTCCTTTTTTTGGAAGGAGTCTTAATAACCCTTAAAACTTCCGATTACACTTAATATGGAAGATTGCTGCTGCGTTTATTAGAAACAAAAAGAACTGTTACTTAAAGCCTGACTATTTAACAACATTTAAAAATTTTTGTCAAGTATTTTTTTGCAGCCTGATTAGTATATATGATTCTAATTTTTTTGTCAAGTACTTTTTTTAAAGAACTCTAAATATATGTTGCGGCGATTGTTATATCAAACTTTTAAAAACTTTGTCAAGCGTTTTTTCTTGAGCCCGACAAGTATATATTATTGCAAAATTCTTGTCAAGCGTTTTTTATTTTCAAAAGATCTTTTTTTCAACCGGAGCAATGTTATACCACAAACGCCGAAATTTGTCAAGTATTAGAAAATCTCGTCGTAAACCGGAGTGTCAACTTTAAAGAAAGCGTCTTCTGCCGCCGACGATGACTCTTTGCCTTTAAGCACTATTATCTCAACGGCGTTGCCGTCTTTAGCGGCGTCGCCTGAGGGAACCATAAAGTTTTCATATCCGTTGTAAATAATTTTTTCTCTCTGCGCTCCGCGGTCAACTAAAAAGTTGACGACGGCTTCGGCGCGCGCGGCAGATACCGCGGCAGAACTGGAATAAACGTTTACCACGGAAGTTTTTTCCGGAAACATTTTTATTGTTTCAACGGCTTCGTTTAGAATTTTTTCCGCGCCGAAAACAAATCCCGCGTCTTGAATATTAAATAAATCGCCTGCGGATATTTTCATTAACAGTCCGCGGTTATCGCGGGCTATTGCGAACTCTTTTTCTTTGTCGTCGGTTTCGCGAGGAGTCCCGAGAACCGTAATTACGGATTTTACCTGCTCTTTATTTCCCGATTTGTCTGAAACAAGAAAAGCTATTCTGTAATTTCCCGGAGGAACAACCGTTCCGTAAATATCGTCTTTACCGTCCCACGATATAAAATCAGGAATTATGCTTGAACTTGAAAAATATATTCTTTTAACCGGAACTTTATAAGCGTTAACTATAACTACTCCGCTGGCTTGAGGGTTTATGCCATGGTCGTCGCTGTAATTTAAGTGAATGTTAATTTTTTTATTTAGCTTGCCGCTTTCTTCTATAAAATATATGTCGTCGGCGGTTCTTAAAGAAATAAGAGGGGGCGTAACGTCTATAAATACGTTTGAACTTTCAAATACGAGGAAACCTCTTTCTATTTCCACCGAAAGACGAACGAAATACTGTCCTTCCGCCACGGATATATTATTGTCGTCAAACCCTTTCCATACAAATCTTTGCGGAAGGCTTTTTGTTCCGTTGAGAGATTTTATTATTTCGTCTTTTGAATCTTTTATTACAAACGTCCACGATTTAACCGTTTCGGAAGATAAAATCTGCGGAATAATTATTACGCCTTCTTTTGTTTTTGCGGAAGTTGAGAATGCGTTATTTTGAATTTCTACCGTCATCAACGGCTGCTCCTGTTGCTTGGGAGCATTTTGGTTATTTTGAGCAAAAACGGTTGTGCAGGCAATTGTCAATACAAAAGACAATGCAAGTAATAAGTTTTTCATATTGTTTATAACATAACATAAATTCTGAATTTTGACAACGGGTTTGTAGGAAACAAAAACGGCAACGGCAAAATACTTTGCCGCTGTGCGCAATCCCTTTTTTTAAGCGGAATTAACGGCATTTAAAAACAAGAGGATCGCAAAATATTTTTTGCAATCCTCTTGTTTATTCTATTTTGAGTGTCATCAGGACGGAACATCTAAATAAAAATCCGAGCATATTCCCGCCATGCCGACACTTCAACTTTTATTTCTTTTTAGCTTTTTTGGCTTTCTTTTTTGCAGGTGCGGATTTTTTTGATTTTGCTGCGCCGGCGGCATTTTTTTCTTTAACTGCTGCTTGGGCGGCGGCAAGTCTTGCTATTGGAACTCTAAAAGGCGAGCAGGAAGTGTAAGTCATTCCCACACTGTGGCAGAACTCTACGGATTTTGCGTCTCCGCCGTGTTCGCCGCAGATGCCGATTTTCATTGCGGGTTTTACGTCTCTTCCGAGTTCTACCGCGTAAGCAATTAATTGTCCTACGCCTTCGGTATCAAGAGTTTGGAAAGGATCGTCGGCAAGAATTTTTTTATTTAAGTAGTCGCCCATAAAAGCGCCTACATCGTCTCTTGAGAAACCAAAACTCATTTGTGTTAAATCGTTGGTGCCGAAAGAGAAGAAGTCCGCAACTTCCGCCATTTGGTCTGCAAGAAGAGCGGCTCTTGGAATTTCTATCATCGTGCCAAGCGAATACTGCAATTTTTTTACGCCGGTTTTTTCCACAACTTCTTTATAGACGGCGTCAATAATTGCTTTTTGATCTTTAAGTTCGTTTACCGAACAGGTTACAGGTATCATAATTTCCGGCTGAACTTTTTTGCCGGCGTTTATAAGTTCCGCGCTTACTTCCAAAATTGCGCGAACCTGCATTTGCGTAATTTCAGGATACGTTATGCCAAGACGAACTCCGCGGTGTCCCATCATGGGGTTTGTTTCGTGAAGTTTGTCGGCTCTCTTTTGGAACTCTTCAATAGATATTCCGATACTGTCGGCAATATCTTTCTGCGCGGCAACGTCTCTTGGAATAAATTCGTGAAGCGGCGGATCTAAAAGCCTGACGGTTACAGGGTAGCCGTCCATGGCTTCAAGAGTGCCTTTGAGGGCTTCTTTGAAAAACGGGAAAAGTTCGTCTAATGCTTTTTTTCTTTCTTCCGTTGTGCTTGAGGCTATCATTTTTCTTAAAGCAAAAAGCGGCTTTTCGGAATTTTCTCCGTAGAACATATGCTCGGTTCTGAAAAGTCCTATACCTTCCGCGCCGAACGTTTTTGCTTTTCTTGCGTCCGCAGGAGTGTCCGCGTTTGTGCGCACTTTAAGAACTTTAACGCCGTCGCAAACTTTTAAGAACTCAAAAAGAAGCGAATTTTCCGTTGCGTCAACCATTGCGAGTTTGCCTTCGTAAACGTTTCCTTTTGTTCCGTTGAGGGTAATCCAGTCGCCCTCTTTAAATATTCTGTCGCCTATTTTCATGCTCTTTGAATTTAAATCTACGGAAATTGCAGCTGCGCCCACTATACAGCATTTTCCCCAGCCGCGGGCTACAAGAGCCGCGTGCGAAGTCATACCGCCGCGGGCTGTAAGAATTGCCTGCGCCGCTCTCATGCCTTCTACGTCTTCGGGATTTGTTTCTTCTCTAACCAAAATAACTTTTTTGCCTTCAGCGTCTGCGGCGATAGCGTCTTCGGAAGAAAACACAACAACTCCGCTTGCGCCTCCGGGCCCTGCAGGCAAACCTTTTGCCAAAATCACAGCCGTTTTTTCCGCATTAGGATCTATAATAGGATGCAAAAGCTCGTCAAGCTGCGCCGGCGTTACTCTTAAAACCGCTTCTTCTTTGGTTATAAGTTTTTCTTTTACCATGTCCAACGCCATTCTAACCGCGGCGGGACCGTTTCTTTTTCCGTTGCGGCACTGAAGCATCCAAAGTTTTCCGTCTTCAATTGTAAATTCTATATCCTGCATATCTCTGTAATGTTTTTCAAGTCTTTTTTGAATTGCAAACAATTCTTTATACGGTTTAGGCATAAAGGTTTCTAAAGTTACTTCATTTTTATTGTGCTCGCTTGTTGCGGCTTCGTTAATAGGAGCGGGCGTTCTTGTGCCGGCTACAACGTCTTCGCCCTGAGCGTTTACCAAATATTCGCCGTAAAATCTGGGGTCGCCGTTTCCGGGGTTTCTTGAGAAAGCAACGCCGGTTGCGGAAGTGTTGCCCATGTTTCCAAAAACCATTGCCTGAACGTTGACGGCGGTTCCCCATGCGTCGGGAATGCCTTCAATTTTTCTGTAAGCTATTGCGCGTTTGCCGTTCCACGATGCAAAAACTGCGCTGATGCCGCCCCAAACCTGTTTGTACGGGTCGTCAGGAAAATCTGTTCCGAGAACTTCTTTAACTTTTATTTTAAAGGCTTCAGCCAAATCTTTAAGGTCTTGGGATGTAAGTTCCGTGTCAAGACTTACGCCTCTTTCCTTTTTCTTTGCGTCCATTATTCTTTCAAGCTGTTTGCGAATTCCTTCGTCGTCTTTAGGTTCAATACCTGCGCCTTTTTCCATAACAACGTCGGAGTACATCATTATAAGTCTTCTGTATGCGTCGTAAACAAATCTTTCATTGTTGGTTTTTGCGATAAGAGCGGGAATGGTTTTTGTGGTAAGACCTACGTTTAAAACAGTTTCCATCATGCCCGGCATTGAACTTCTTGCGCCGGAACGCACCGACACCAAAAGAGGATTTTTTGTGTCGCCGAATTTTTTGCCTATAACTTTTTCTACGCCTTTCATTGCCGTTACAACTTGCTTCTCAAGCTCTTTCGGGTATTTTCTGCCGTGGTCGTAATAATATGTGCAAACTTCTGTGGTAATTGTAAATCCGGGGGGAACGGGGAGTTTAAGATTTTTGTGCCCTGCCATTTCTGCGAGATTTGCTCCTTTACCTCCGAGCAAGTTTCTCATGCTTCCGTCGCCGTCAGCTTTGCCGCCTCCGAAAAAATACACGTATTTAGGCATTTGTGGCTCTCCTTTTTTACAAAATTTGATGACACATATATGCAATTTATATTCAAGGAAGGTTCAGCATCAACTTGTAGATTTTACTAATTTACTTCCCGTAAAGTCAAACAAAAAAAGCTCCCTGCCAAAACCGGCAGGGAGCTTTTGATATTGATATATATTGTGTATTAACGTTTTGAAAACTGGAAGCGCTTTCTTGCTTTCGGTCTTCCGGGCTTCTTTCTTTCAACCATTCTGGAATCTCTGGTTAAAAGCCCTTCTTTTTTAAGAATTACTCTTGCAGTATCATCAATAGTAAGAATTGCTCTTGCTATAGAATGGCTTACCGCGCCTGCTTGTCCGCTTACTCCGCCGCCTGCCGCATTGACGTAATAATCATAACTTTTTGCGCCGCTCCAAACCGTAAGAGGCTTAAGCGCAACTTTTTTATTTCTTTCAAGACCGCCGAAATATTCATCTACGGTTTTTTCATTAATAATTACATTTCCGCTGCCTTTTGAAATGCTTACGCGGGCAATGGCATTTTTTCTGCGTCCTTTGCTGACATAAGAAACTTTACTCATTTTTTCCTCTTTATTTAAATATAAACCTTTGCTTATTGCTTATAAACTACTTCGCCGCGGCAAGCTGAGCGCCGTGATCGTGGTTTGCATCTCTGAAAACTTTAAGTCTTTTAAGCTGTTTGTCCGCAAGTTTGTTTTTAGGCAACATGCCTTTAACCGCCGCAAACAACGCTTTTTCAGGAGCTTCCTGCATTAAAACAGAATAAGGCTTAAACTTTGCTCCGCCCGGATATCCGGAATAGGTGAAATAGGTTTTCTGGTCAAGTTTTTTACCTGTCAAAACTATTTTGGCAGCATTAGTTACAATAACAAAATCTCCGCAATCTATATGGTTTGTATAGATAACTTTCTTTTTGCCTCTTAAAATGTCTGCTATCTGCACGGCAAGTCTTCCTAAGACTTTTCCGTCGGCATCTATTAAATGCCACTTTCTTTCAATTGCGTCAATTGCCGGTAAATAAGTTTTACTCATCTTTATAAATCCGTCCTGTTTATATCTTTGATATTGAAAACCAATAAAATTTCTGCGGGGCAGCAGAGTAGCGCGGCTTTCTAATATGCAAGAGCAAGTATTGTATATGATTTTTACAAAAAAAGCAAATTTACAACTATAAAACCGAAAGCGTAAATGAACACAACTGTTTATTTAGTAAAATGGATCCCAAATTAAGGCATTCAGAGATGACACTTCGTGTCACTTTACCTTTTTATTCGTCTTCCGTTAGAATTTCGCCGAGCGTTAACTTATCGTCTTGGTTGGCATATTGTTTTACAAGTTCTTTTTCTCTTTCTTGCTCAAGTTTTTTAATGGAAGCTTCTATTTTTCTTTCTTTGGAATCCGACTTTACGACTTTAGCTTCAACTTCGTCGCCCTCTTTTAAAACTGTCGGAGTTTTTTCCGCATCGGCAGCGGACGGTCTGGCGTTTTTTATTAAAGCTTCAACGCCCGGCTCAAGTTCTATGAAAGCGCCGAAATCGGAAGTTCTGATAACTTTTCCTTTTACAATTGCGCCGGTTTTATATTTTTTATAGGGATCCTGCAAAACGTGTTTAAGCGAAAGAGAAATTTTTTCCGTTTTCGGATTAACTTCTAAAACTACAACTTCAACTTCGTCGCCTTTTTTCACAAAATCTTCGGGGCGGTTAACTTTTTGCGTCCATGAAAAATCGCTTATGTGAACAAGCCCTTCTATGCCTTCCGGCAATTTTACAAACGCGCCAAACGGCATTAAATTGCCAACCACGCCTTTAACTTTCGTTCCCGGGGCGTAATGAGTAAAAGCGTCGTCCCACGGGTTAGACCCTATTTTTTTTACGGATAGAGATATTTTTTTATTTTCAGCGTCAACGTTAATTATTTTTACTTCTATTTCCTGACCTTTTTTTACGTTTTTCTTAAACGCGGCTTCGCTGTCGTTCCATGCGTATTCCGAAGAGTGCAGAAGACCTTCAACGCCGGGCTCAAGTTCCACAAACGCTCCGTAATCGGTAATAGAAGTAACTTTTCCCTGCAAAACAAGCCCTTCCGGAAATTTTTCGCAAATGCAGTCCCAAGGATTTGTAGATAAACTTTTCATGCTAAGCCCAATTTTACCATCGGGAGAAATTTTTGAAATTTGCACGCGTATGCTTTGACCTACTTTAAGCAAGTCTTCAACTTTTTTTACCTTATACCACGCAATTTCGCCGATATGCAAAAGACCGTCAACTCCGCCCAAATCCACAAAAGCTCCGAAAGTTGTAATTCTTGAAACCGTTCCATCTATAATTTGTCCTTCGGATATGGTTTTTAAAAGAGCTTCTTTCTTAACGGCTTTTGCGTCGTCAAGAATTTTTCTGCGCGACAGGGAAACTTTACCTGCTCTTTTATCAAACTCCGTTACGGCAAATTCATAAGATTTGCCTACGTATTGCTCGGGCTCTTTTACGAAAACGCTGTCAACCTGCGAAATATGCAAAAACGCGTTAACGCCGATATCTGCAATAAAACCGCTTTTAACGATTTTAATTATTGTTCCGCGAACGTGTTTGCCTTCGGCGACAAGTTTTTCAATGTCGTCCCATTTTGCTCTTTCGGCAATTGCTTTATAAGAAAGTATCGGCTGACCTTTAAGGCTTACAACTCTAACTTTTACTTTTTTCCCTACGGCAAGTTCCGGCGGCAAAACCGCGCCTTCGCCGAACTCTTTTTTAGGAATGAGCCCTTCGGATTTTATGCCTAAATCCGCCAAAAAACCGTCTTCGTTTTGCGCGACTATTGAAACTTCAATTTCTCTGCCTACGCTTAAATTTCCGAGATGGTCGTACTCTTTCATTAAATCTGCCATGCTTGTTTCGTCTGTTTCTTCAAACTGCGTTATTGTTTTATCCGCATTGTTAACGGTCATTGGGAATACTCCTAATATTTAAATATTTTATTTTTCATCGTCCCGATTTTTTGCAAACTTTTAACTGTTTTTCTATTTCCTCCTTAACTTGTTTTATTATCCAGCCCGGAGTTGACGCTCCGGCCGTAACTCCTATTTTATCGGCATTTTTAAACCAATCTTTTTTTATATCGCCGACTGTTTCTATGTGGCGCGTTTTAGTAAAATCCGAACAAATCTGCGTAAGCCTTGCGGTGTTTCCGGAATTTTTCCCGCCGACAACTATCATTAAGTCCGTTTTTTTTGCAAGGCGTTCCGCGGACTGCTGCCTATCAAGCGTTGCTTTGCATATAGTGTTAAAAACTTTTACGGTAAAATGTTTTTTTAATTCTTTTACGACGCTGTTAAAATTTTCAGGCGTTTGCGTAGTTTGGCTTACAACGTTTATTTTAACATTTTTATCTATTTTAAGATTTTTGGCTTCTTTCGGATTTTCAACAACAAAACTTTTTCCCGCGCCGTAAGAAACCAACGCCGCAACTTCAGGGTGCAGCTTTTCTCCCACTATAACAACAGTTTCATTTTTCGCGCTTAAATCTTTTACTATGTCTTGAGCCCTTTTAACAAACGGGCAAGTTGCGTCTATAATTTTAATATTTTTTTTATTTTGAAGTTTTTCATGCAGCTGCAACGGTATGCCGTGCGTGCGCAAAACTATTATTCCGCTTTTAATTTTCTGCGGATTATCTAAAGTTTTAATTCCCTCTTGCTCAAGTCTTTTAACTTCCTGCGGATTGTGAATTATAGGTCCCAAAGTATAAACTTTTTTATTTGCGCCCAACGTTCCCTCTGCAAGATCTATAGCTCTTTTAACTCCGAAACAAAACCCTGATTTATCCGCAATTTTAATTTTTTTCATATTATTTCATCTTTGAAATTTCGTCTAAAACTTTCTGCGACAGTTTAATGTAATCGTCTTTTGTAAAATCTTTCGGCGGATATATCGGCGCGCCGTATTTTATAGTTATTTTTTTAAACTTGGACATTTTATTTGTGTTTTCTATTTTCACGGGAATTAACGGAACCTGCGCGCTGCACGCAACCATGCCCGCCCCTGCGCGGGCTTTTCCCAAATTGCCGTCTTTGGAGCGCGTGCCTTCGGGAAACATTAAAAGCGCGTGCCCATTTTGCAAAATTTTAAAAGCGTTGCGCATTGCCTGCATATCCATAACGCCGCGTTTAACCGCAAACGCATTTGTTTTTTTTATAAGAAAACCCAAAACCGGAACGTTAAACAATTCCTGTTTTGCCATAAAATTTAAAGGGCGTTTCATCATAGACGCCGTTAAAGGCGGATCAAAAAAACTTGTGTGGTTTGGCGCCATTATTACGCCGCCCGACGCCGGAATATTTCCTTTTCCTTCAACGCGAGTTCTGTAAAAAACAAGAAACATTATTTTAAATAAAGTTCTTCCGATTATAAACAAAACGGGAGCTTTTTCTTTTACCTGCATATTTTTTTTAAAACCTCAAAAAAGCTCGGAAAAGAAATATCTACGCATTCGCAATCTTTTATTACGGTTTCGCCGTTTGCAACTAAAGAAGCCACCGCAAGCGTCATTGCTATTCTGTGATCGTAAAAAGAATTTACGGTAGCGCCGGAAAGTTCTGCGCCGTTTCCTTCTATTATAAAACCGTCTTCAAGTTCTTCAATATGCGCGCCCATTTTTGAAAGCTGCCCTTTTATTGCGGATATTCTGTCGCTTTCTTTTACTCGCAGCTCTTTTGCGCCGGTAATTTTCGTAATACCCTCGGCATGCGCCGCAATAAGAGCAAAAACGGGAACTTCGTCAACCATTCTCGGAATTATGTCCGCGCCGATATTTACGGCTTTAAGTTTTGAATATCGCACAATTATATCCGCAACCGGCTCGCCGGAAACATCGCGAATATTTTCAATAGAAATATCGGCGCCCATTTTTTTTAACACTTCCAAAATACCGTCTCTTGTAGGATTTATTCCGACGTTTGTTATTGTTAATTTTGAATTAGGCACTATAAGCGCAGCGGCTATAAAAAAAGCGGCCGACGAAATATCTCCCGGAACCGTTATGTTTTGAGCGTTTAATTTTTCCGCCGGATAAACGGTAACGCTGTTTGCCGCAACTTCAACTTTTGCTCCGTAAGCCTGAAACATTCTTTCGGAATGATCGCGCGATTTTACGGGCTCGCTGTAAGTTGTTGCCGCGTTAGCGTAAAGCCCGGCAAATAAAACCGCTGATTTTACCTGCGCGCTGGATTTATCGCTTGTATATTTTATTGCTTTTAGCGGACTTGCTCCTTTTATAACTAAAGGCAGCTTTCCGCTGTTTGAATTTATTTTTGCGCCCATCTGCGAAAGAGGTTCTATTACTCTTTGCATTGGTCTTTTTGAAAGGCTTTCGTCGCCGGTTATAACGCTTTCAAAATTTTGTCCTGCAAGAATTCCGCATAAAAGTCTTGTTGTAGTTCCCGAATTTCCAGCGTATATTTCTTTTTGAGGTTTTTGAAGTTTAAGCCCCGCTCCGTCAATGTAAAGAGCCGAACCTTCGGTTTTTATTTTTGCGCCCATCTGCTCAAAAGCGGCAATAGTTCTAAGACAATCGTCGGACGGAAGATAATTTTTTATAACGGAACCGCCCGAAGCAAGAGAAGACAACATAACCGCGCGGTGGGTTATAGATTTGTCCGCGGGAATTTCTACGGTTCCTTCTATTTTGCAGGCTTTATTTAATTTTATTTCCATTTTTATTACTTTTGCGTTTGCAATATTTTCCGCTTTGTTTTATTTTTATTTTTTAAAATTTTTTTGAAAGCATTTAGCTCTTTTATAAAAGCGTCTAAATGTTTAATTACGTTTTTATTATTTGCCGACAAAACGGGAGCCCACATATTTGCGCTTGAATTTGCAACTCTTGTCGCGCTTTTAAAAGACCCCGCCGCAAGCAAATCTATATTTTTATTTTTTTTCTTAACATCTTTGTAAACTTTATTTAACGAAAACGCTATAACGTGCGGCAAATGGCTTGTAAGCGCAACCAGCCCGTCGTGCGCCGAGGCGTCCATTTTTATTATTTTGGCTCCCGCCGATTTCCACATATTTGCGACTTTATTTTCAACTGTTTTAGCGTTATTGCCGGTCATTATAAATTTTGCTCCCGCAAACATATTTGCATCCGCGGATTGTATGCCGTTATTTTCTTTTCCCGCCATCGGGTGTCCGCCGACAAATGCGGCTGTTTTAGATTTTGGAATTTCTTTTCGGGCAAATGTTTTTATGCTGCCGACATCCGTAATAATTGCATTTGCTTTTACTATGGATAATAATTTTTTATAGATTTCGCTGATTGTATCTACCGGAGTGCACACAACAATAATATCGGCGGTTTTTGCAATGTCAAAAGATAACGACGCAATGTCCACGGCGCCTATTTTGAGAGCGGTTTTCAAAACTTCTTTACGTCGGGCGACGCCCGTTACATTATAGCGCTTGGCAGCGCGCTTCTTTAAAGCAAGCCCCAAAGAAGCGCCTATCTGCCCAAGCCCTATAATTGTTACTTCTATTTTTTTATTCAAAGTTAGTCTCTTGTTTAAAGTAAATAACGCTACAACTAACCGCAGGTTCTAAAACAAGTTCATAGCGACAAGCTTTGTGTCGTTAATTACGCTTTCAACTTCTCGCTTTCCGCTTTGTAGTTATAGTATTTCTCTTCCTACGGCTTTAGCCACAAGATCAAGTTCTTTCATCAATGCCGCAAACTGATCGGGCAGCAAACTTTGAGGCCCGTCGGAAAGAGCTTCTTCCGGATGCGGATGAACTTCTAAAATTAAGCCGTCGGCGCCTACGGCTACGCAAGCTTTCGCCATTGTTCCGACGTGTTCCCTTATGCCGATGCCGTGCGAAGGGTCTAAAATTATCGGCAAGTGCGTAAGTTTTTTAAGCACGGGAACCGCGTTTAAATCCATGGTAAACCTTGTGGAATCTTCAAACGTTCTTATGCCTCTTTCGCAAAGCATAACGTTGTAATTGCCCTGCGAGAGAATATATTCCGCGGAAAGCAAAAGTTCTTTCACGGTTGTAGCCATACCTCTTTTTAACAGGACGGGCTTTTTTTGTTTTCCGGCGGCTTTAAGCAAATCGTAATTTTGAATATTTCTTGCGCCTATCTGAATTATGTCGCAGTATTTTGAAAGAAGCTCAACCTGCTCTACGCTCATTGCTTCGCTGATTGTAGGCATATGAAATTTTTCGCCTGCGGCTTCAATATATTTTAAACCTTTTTCGCCAAGCCCCTGAAAAGCGTAGGGCGAACTTCTCGGCTTAAACGCGCCGCCGCGCAATATTGTTGCGCCGGCGTCTTTTACAATTTTTGCGGTGCCGAACATAAGCTCTTTGCTTTCAATTGCGCAAGGCCCCGCCATAACGTGAATTTTCTTTGCGCCTATTTCAACGCCGCGGCTTACTTTAATTACAGTGTTTGATTTTTTAAATTCGCGCGAAGCAAGCTTGTAAGGTTTTTGAATTTCGCTGATATGTTCAACAGCGTCCATGGCTTCAAAAGAATCTTTATATTTCTCGGCGTATTCGCCAATCATTCCTATAATGGTTACGTCTTTACCTTTTGAAACGTGCGGCTTGTAGCCGAGCGATTTTATTTTATCTATTACCGCGTTGACTTCTTTTTGTTTTACGCCTGTTTTTAATGTAATAATCATATTCTATTTCCCCATAATTTTTTTAAGTTTTTTTACAAATAATTCGTTTTCTTTGTGCAAACCAACGGTTACGCGCACCCAGCTTGAAAGTTCGTATTCGTCCATGGCTCTTGTTATAACGCCTTCGCCAAGCATTTTTGCAAACAACTCTTTTCCTTTAAGCGGAGACGAGTTAAACAAAATAAAATTTGCCGCCGAATCTAAATATTTTACGCCGAGCTTTTTAAACTCTTTATATAAATATTCTTTTTCTTTTTTCGCAAGCGTTTGACCTTTTTTTACCTGTGCGCCGTCTTTTATGCTTGCAACGGCAGCCGCTTGCGCCAACAAATTTACGTTAAACGGAGGACGCGTTCTTTCTATAAAATCTACGACAACTTCATTTGCAAACCCGTAACCAACTCTAAGCCCCGCAAGCGCGTAAACTTTTGAAAACGTTCTAAAAACTATTAAATTCGGATTATCTTTCAAAAACTCAAGCCCGTCGGGATAATCTTTTTTTAATTTTGCGTATTCAAAATACGCTTCGTCTAAAATTACAAGCGGCTTTACTCCGTTTGAATTTTTTGGAAGCGCTTTTAAGAAAGCCGACAACTCCGCTTTTGTGTTATACGTGCCCGTAGGATTATTCGGGTTTGTTATAAAAACAGCTTTCGTTTTTGGCGTAACGGCTTTAAACATTGCCTTTAAATCGTGCGAATATCCGTCTTTCATCGGCACAATAACGGCTTTTGAACCCATTAGCTGCACTGCCATGGCGTATCTTATAAAAGCGTGTTTTGATATTACTATTTCGTCGCTTGAGTTAAAGAACAATTTTGCAACAAGTTCTATTATTTCATCGCCGCCGGCTCCGGTAAAAATATTACCGACCGGCAGTCTATATCGCTCCGACAACGCTTTTTTCAATTCGTAAGAGTTTGAATCGGGATAAAAAAATATTTTATTTAAATTATCTTTTATAGCTTTAATTGCTTTTGGCGACGGACCGAGAGGGTTTTCGTTAGAAGCAAGCTTTACAATATTTTTTATTCCAAGCTCTCTTTTAAGAGTTTCTACCGGTTTGCCTGCCACATAAGGCTCAAAGCCTATGCAGCTTTTTCTTATTATTTTTTTTATATCCATTTTTTGTTGCTCCTAATTAACCGGATATGAACCAAGAATTTTTACAAATATACTTTCGTCTTTTAGCGCCTTAATCGCTTTTGCTACGTTTTTATCTTCAACATGTCCTTCTAAATCCACAAAAAACATATATTCCCACGCTTTCTTTTTTGTAGGGCGCGACTGAATTTTTGTAAGATTAATTTTATTTTTTTCAAAACTTTCCAAAATTTTATGAAGCGCGCCCGGCTTGTCTTTTATCATAAATACAAGACTTGTTTTATCTTTCCCGCTCGGGCGGGCGGCAATTTTGCCTATAACAAAAAATCTTGTGAAATTTTGTTTGCTGTCTTGTATGCCTTTTTCTATAACGAACAAATCGTAAATTTTGGCAGCCGCTTCAGACGCTACAGCCGCGGCATGCGTTTCTTTAACGGCCATTTTTGCGGCTTCCGCGGTGGAAGAAACAGATATAAGTTCCGCGTCGGGATAATTTCTTAAAAGCCACGTTCTGCACTGGGCAAGAGCGTGAGAATGAGAATAAATTCTTAAAATTTTCGCTTTCGGGTCTTTTACCAAAAAGCACTGTTCTATTTTCAAGCTTATTTCGCCGCAAACGGCAAGTTCCGTTTCAACAAGCATGTCAAGCGTAACGTTTACGGAACCCTCGTTGGAATTTTCCACGGGCACCACGCCGAAATCAGAACGCCCTTTTTCAACATCGTCTAAAACTTCACCGGGAGTGGCGCACGGAACAAAGTTTCCCGACGAGCCGAACTTTTTCATTGCCGCCTGATGCGTAAACGTAGCCCACGGACCTAAAAAAGCGATTTTCGTAGGAGTTTCAAGATTTCTGCACGCGCTGATTATTTCCGTATAAATATCTTCTATAGCCTGCAAGCTTAAAACCGGTTTAGATTTTTTTAACGCCGAAAGCACATTTTTTAAAACTTCTTTTTCGCGCGAAGGCACATAAACGGCTTTGCCGGTTTTACCTTTAACTTTACCGACATCAAGAGCAAGGCGCGCTCTTTTATTTAAAAGCCGCGCAATTTCTCTGTCTGTTTTATCTATGTTTTTTCTTACAACCGCCAAATTTGTTTTCATAAATTTTCCCAATAAAAATAACCCCTTACTACCAAGGGGAATACTTTTGTTATATTATATCAAAGGCAACGGATTTATTCAATCAGATTTTCAAAAGGTTTTTTATGTTTTTAGCGAAGATTTTTTCTTTGTTTTCCTGCGATATATTTAACGCTTTAACGGCGTCAACTTCCTTTTTAGGAATTTCAAGAGGAAAGTCCGAACCGAACAAAATTTTATCGTAACCGTGTTTTGCAAAAAATTTATCCAACAGTTCCGGCGGCATGTTGCCTACGCTGTCCGAAGTGTCAAAATAAATATTTTTTCCGGCAAGTTTTTCCAAAGAATCTTCCCACAGCAAATAGCCGCCCATGTGCGCGCCTATAATTTTAAGATGCGGAAATTTATTCATTACATTTAAAATTCTCTCAGGGGAAGAACGCACCGCGCCCGGAGAACTTAATTCTACGCCGCAATGAAACAAAACCGGAATTTCAAGTTTTTGAAGCTCTTCATACATAGGAAAAGCTTTTTCTTCGTCAACAAAAAAAAGCTGAAATTCGGATTGAAGCTTTATTCCCGAAGCGTTGTCTTTTATTCTTTTCAGCTCTTCTTTAAAACCGGCAAAATACGGATGCATGGACGCAAAAGCAATAACGCGCGGATCTTTTATTGAAAAAAGCCAGTTATTAATGGAAAGCACTTGATCGGGGCGGGAAGCCACCGACGCAATGACGCTTTTTGATATGCCGGCTTCATCCATATATTTATACAAATTATCTAACACCGGCATTGTTATCATTTGGCGGCTGAAAGATTTTTGAAGATTTTCCTTTGCTCTTTCTACAACTTTTTCCGGATAAGCGTGCGTGTGAGAATCTATTATTTCCATTTTAAAACCTTATATTTTATTTTCCGCTCTGTAAAAGCATTATTGCCGAAACCAAATAAATGTCGTCGGCTTTTGAACCGCGGCTTAAATCGCTTACGGGAAGAGCAAGCCCTTGAATTATAGGACCCAACGCCTGAAACTCGCCCAAACGCTCCGCCATTTTATAACCTATATTTCCTGCGTTTAAATCGGGAAAAACAAAAATATTAGCCTTGCCTGCAACTGCGGAATCCGGCGCTTTTCTTTTGCCTACTTCGGGCATAATTGCGGCGTCAAACTGAAGTTCCCCGTCAACGTTAACGGTTTTATCGTCTTTAAAATGTTCTTTTAAAAGATGCGTTGCGTCTATAACTTTTTGAAGCATCTGATTTTTTGCGCTGCCTTTTGTTGAAAAAGACAAAAGAGCGACATTTGCGTTTCTGTTCGGGAAAAGCTTTTTAAAGTTTTGCGCGGTTGAAACCGAAATATCTTTTAATCCAAGCGCGTCAGGATCCGGATTTACTCCGCAATCGGCAAACAAAACAGGTTCTTTAACAACTTTATGACCTTCCGGAGGAATCATTAAAAAGTAAGACGAAACGTATTTAATACCCTCGGCGGTGCCGACAACGTGAATGCTTGAACGCAAAACGTCGGCGGTATCATAAACCGCGCCGCAAACGCAGGCGTTGGCTTTGCCGCTTTTCAAATACATCATGGAAAAATATAAAGGATGATTTAAAAGTTTGAGAGCGTCTTCGGGCGTCATTCCTTTTTTTGAACGAGCCGCCACAAAAGCTTCCACTTTTTTTTCGTCAAGAAGCGCGCGGTCT
This sequence comes from Endomicrobium proavitum, assembly GCF_001027545.1. Classification (NCBI taxonomy): domain Bacteria; kingdom Pseudomonadati; phylum Elusimicrobiota; class Endomicrobiia; order Endomicrobiales; family Endomicrobiaceae; genus Endomicrobium; species Endomicrobium proavitum. The sequence continues at coordinate 1,511,000 of NZ_CP009498.1, read as the reverse complement.
ATTTTTACAACTTCCATTTTTGAAATATCTACGTTTGCGTCTGCCGCCGCTTTTTTAACGGCTTCAACGTCTTGAGCCGGCAAAACAACTTTTGCAATGCCTTCTTTAACAAGCAATTGCGCCGCAGTTAAAACTCTGGCGTCGGCGCTTTCCGGAAGAATAACTGTTCCGTTAATTTTTTTTGCAAGATTAAGAATGTGGTTTCTGATGTCCATAATATCTCCTGAAAGTTTTATCTTTTATTTATGAAAACGACAACCGCAGACCCTGAAGGGCAATTGCCCTCAAGGTAACATCATAAGACATACAGAAACACTCAAGCTGTCATTTTGAGCTTGTTTCAGAATCTGCAGTTTTATTATTTATTGCTGTCTGTTTCGCGAATTTCTACTCGGCGGATTTTTCCGCTTATGGTTTTTGGAAGTTCTTTTACAAATTCAATTATTCTGGGATATTTATACGGAGCGGTAACTTTTTTAACATGCTCCTGAAGTTCGGCTATAAGTTTATCGCTGGGCTCGTATCCCTTTGCAAGAACCACCGTGGCTTTTACAACCGCGCCTCTTTCATCGTCGGGAACGCCGGTAATTGCGCATTCCAAAACGCAAGGGTGTTCAATTAAAGCGCTTTCAACTTCAAAAGGCCCAATTCTATATCCGGAACTTTTTATAACATCGTCGGAACGCCCCACAAACCACAGGTATCCGTCTTCGTCTTTAAAAGCTACGTCGCCGGTATCGTATATTCCGTTGCTCCAAACGCTTTTTAAAAGGGCTTCGTCTCTGTAATATCCGTGAAAAAGCCCGACGGGTTTTGATTTCCCGGTTCTTATAACAAAATGTCCTTCTTCTCCGGCTTCGCAGGGATTATTTTCGTCGTCAACAATGTCAACGTCCCAGCCCGCGGCGGGTTTTCCCATTGAACCGAGCCTTGGTTCTATCCACGGGAAAGTTGCGGCAAAAACTACGGTTTCGGTTTGACCGAAACCTTCTTTAAGTTCAAGCCCCGTTGCTTTTTTAAATTGATGGAAAACTTCCGGATTTAACGGCTCGCCGGCAGTTTCCGCGTATTTCAATTTAGACAAATCGTATTTTGAAATGTCTTCTTTAATTAAATGCCTGTAAACCGTGGGCGGCGCGCAAAAAGACGTTACGCCGTGTTTTGCTAATTTTTCCATTAAATCTTTCGGGTGAAATCTTTCAAAATCGTATGTGAAAAGACATGCCCCGCAAATCCATTGTCCGTATATTTTTCCCCACGCCGTTTTTGCCCAGCCGGTATCCGCAACCGTAAGATGTATGCTTGTATCGTCTAAATTCTGCCAAAATCTTGCGGTTAGAATATGCCCTAACGGGTAAGTGTTGTCGTGGCATACCATTTTTGGCATTCCCGTTGTGCCCGAGGTAAAATACAAAAGCATAATGTCGTCGTTTACAGTTGCGTCTTTTCCCGCAGGTCTTGGGAAAACGTCGGAATATTTTTCTATTTCTTTATTGTATTCCAACCAGCCGTCAACTTTACCGTGAATTGAAACTAAATGTTTAAGACCGGGCAAATCTTTTTTCGCCTCGTCAACAACGTCCGTAATTCTCGGCTCGGCGGCGGAAAGTATCATTTTAATATCCGCAGATTCAACTCTGTATTTTATGTCTTTAACTTTCAACAAGTGCGTCGCGGGAATTGCTATTGCGCCTATTTTGTGCAGGGCAACAATGCAAAACCAATATTCAAAACGTCTTTTAAGCATAAGCATAACGGCGTCGCCTTTTTTTATGCCGAGAGCTTTAAAAAAATTTGCCGCTTTGTTGCTTTGTCTTTTTATATCGTCAAAAGTAAAGGTTCTTTCATCGCCTTCTTCGTTACACCAAATCATGGCTTTTTTATTTGGCGTTGCATCGGCGGTAACGTCAACTATGTCAAACCCGAAATTAAAATTATCCGGAACTTTTATTTTACAGTTTTCCAAAAAATCTTCATACGACTCGTAACTTGATTTTGTATATTTATCCACTAACATTTTTTTGCTCCGTATTTAAATTTTTATAATACTACGGCTATAAATTTTGCAGGTTTGTCGCCGACAGCCGCCATTGTGTGTTTACGCGTTGCGTCAAAATAGACGGAATCGCCCTCTTCCAAAACGTATTCTTTGCCGTCAAAAATTAATTTTAAGGTTCCTTCTATAATATAGTTAAACTCCTGTCCCAAATGCGCGTACGCGTGTGTGGGTTCAATATTTTTCGGTTCGGCGGTTACTAAAAAAACTTCGGCTTTTTTATGCTGAAAATTAAAAGCCAAATCCTGATATTTATATTCTTTTCTTCTTTCAATGCTCAAGCCCTTGCCTTTACGCACAACGTTAATTCTTGAAAGGCGCGGTTCTCCGCCTGTAAGCAAAGACGTAACTTCAACATTATACTTTGAAGAAATCGCCGACAACACGCTTACGGGAATATCCGCTTTGCCTTCTTCATACTTGAAGTACGTTTGTTCGTCAAGTCCGATGCTTTTTGCAAAATCGGCGGGAGATAATCCTGAAATTTCTCTCATGGTTTTAATTCGCACGCCGATTTGTTTTAGTTCTTGGCTCATGTATCCTCCGCAAAATTACATTATTATATTAAAATATTTTTTGCTGCCGAAAGCGCCGCTTCTTTTGCAAGTTTATCGGCAAAATCATTTTTTGAGTTGCCGGTGTGGCTTTTTATGTGGCGCCACTGTAAAGCTATTTTTGAATTTTTAACAAACTGCGCGTATTCTTTGGATAAATCATTTTTCGGCTGCCAAACGCCTGTAGCAAATTTTTCTATACCTTCGTAATCGTAGTTTATTCTTACGCGCGCAACATTATTTTTTTCGCACCATTTTAAAGTTTCTATAACGGATTTAAGCTCGCCGCCGAACTGTCTGAACTGAACATCTTCAATAGTTCCCGAAAGTTCCGCCTTAACTTCGTCGCCAAGATAAATTACTGCGCCGTAACCAACCGCGCCGCCGATAAAAGACCCGTCAACAAAAGCTTCGTAAATACCGCTTGCGGCGGCGTAAGTTTTTACGCCGGTAAGACTGTCCCAGATTTTGTTTATAGCCGCTTCAATATTTTTATCGGTTATTTTTTTCTTTAAAGAATAAGTTTTAGCCGAAGGTTTATAGTAAAGCGAAAGTTTGCCGGCGCCGCGCGCCAACTCTAAAACAACGAGATAATCTCTGAAACTTTCATTGCTGAATTTAGCTTCAATATTATCTATTTTAAGCGCGGCGCAAAGTTCCTGCGCTTTTTTTTGAAGTTCGTCTTTACAGAGCGTCATTTTGGAATTATACCATTTTTCCGGTTAAATTTAGTAGAATAACAATAAATCTTACAGGGAGCGCATATGCAACAAATAAACTTTAACGTTCAGGCTGTTTTTAACCGAGCTTGGGAAATTTTCAAAACAAACAAAGTTTTTTTCATAGTTTTCCCTTTGGCGGTAGGCGCAATATTTATTACCCTGCTTTGGCTTGCAATAGCTTTGCAAACTATAGCTTATATTGGCAATGCGCTTTTCGGATTGTTATTTATTCTTTGCGCTCTGTTTGGCGTTTACGCGCTTAACGTATATGTTAAAGCGACGTTAAAAATTATTTCCGGACAAGTTTTATCCGCGCGGGAAATTTTAAAAACCGGTTTAAACGAATATTTAAATTTTCTGGGAGCCGCTGCGATTATAATTGCGGCAACCGTTTTAGCTTTGGCTATAACAGGTTCTCTTCCGGTAAAAATTTTAGGCGGAAATTTCATTGTTTTGGCGTTTACTTTCGCTTTGTCGGCGGCTGCAGTTTCATTTACTTCGGTAATTTTTTTGCCTGTTTTATTTATGACCGTTGAAAATAAAGATGACAAAATTTTAGATATATTCAAAAAATCTTACGCGCTTGCAATTAAGCGTTTGCCGTCGTGTTTAATATTTGTGTGGCTGTGTTTTGCGTTGATTATTGCAGGAATTATTCCGTTAGGACTTGGCCTTATAATTTCCGCCCCGCTCGCATTGATATCCGCAGCTGTTTTTTACGAAAAACTAAATGATGATAAGAGGATAGGAGGGCAAGAAGATAAGCAACAGAATTGAAAGTCGTTACCTATTCTCTTACCTTCTCACCCTCCCACCCTCTTATTTCAATTGTTTCTTCACAGGCGCGCCGAGTTCTTTGAGTTTTTCGGCTCTTCCTATAAGGCTGTCGCCTTTCCTGTCAGGGTTAGAAAGTTTTCTTTTGGCTTCTTCGGTTTTACTTTTAGCTTTGCCTATAAGCTCGTCGGTATCTTCCAAAACCTGAACAAAATCAACAAATCTGTCGTATAAAAGCCCGCCTTGTTTTGCAATTTCCAAAACGTTTTTTTTCTGGTTTTCCTGACGCCACATGTAAGATATAATTTTTAACGTTGCAAGAAAAGTTGACGGGGTAGTTATAACCACATGCTTTTTAAACGCGTATTCCGCAAGATTAGAATCTTCGCGCATGGCAAGCGCGGCGGCCGCGTCAACGGGAACAAACATTAAAATATAATCCGGCTGGTTTAATTCTTCCAAATCCTGATAATTTTTTCCGGAAAGTTCGTCTATATGTTTTTTTATGCTTGATATATGCTCTTTTAAAAAAACTTTTTTATCGTCGGCATTTTCAGCGTTAAAATATTTCTCGTAAGCCGTAAGAGACGTTTTAGAATCTACAACTATATGCTTCCCTTCGGGAAGATTTACTATGTAGTCCGGAATTTTTCTGCCGTTATCGTCGGCAAAAGATTTTTGCGCCTCATAATGAGTCCCCTTAAGCATGCCGGCGGCTTCAAAAATTCTTTCTATGTTAAGCTCTCCCCAGTTGCCCTGAATTTTATTTTCGCCTTTTAAAGCTTCCGCTAAATTATTGGCTTCTTCGCTTACTTGTTTGTTAAGCTCCATAAGTCTTTTAAGCTCGCTGTTTAAAACCGCTTGCTGCTGGGATTGGTCGTTGTGAATTTTTTCAACTTTATCCTGAAACTCTTTTATTTTTTCTTTAAACGGAGAAACGACGTTTTCCAGCGCCTGTTTATTTAAGTCCGAAATTTTAGAATTTTTTTGTTCTAAAACTTTAGACGCTATATTTTCAAACTCGGTTTTTAAAGATTCTTCAAGATTTGCCCGCTTTTGAATATCTTCCTGCAAATCTTTAATCTTTTGCGTTTTGGCGGAACTTTTGTAAATAAAAAAAATCGCCGCCGAAAGCGCGCCGAAAACAAAACATGAAATTGCAATAAAAATACTCATTTACGTCCCTTTTTTATTTTAATATGCGCGGATGGAAATTAACGGCAACGGGCTATATCGTTAACTTCGCTTTCAGCATTCCTTCTACGCCTTGACGCGCACCTGCATATCCTTTGGCGCCAATATCTATTATAAATTTTCCAATGCTGCCGCTTACTCCTATTTCTCCTATACCGCTTGCACCTTCTATACTTGGAGCGTCAACGCTTAAACCCTCAATCTTGGCGTCGGCTTTCCCCGCTAACTCATACTCAAACGCTCCGCCGATATACGGCGTTATTTTCTCGGCCGCTACATATTCCAACTTTGCTCCTATCTTTACCCTTTGAGAATTTATACCCGCAAACTTTACTTTTTCACCCATCGCCGTGCTTATATCTTTCCCCGCTTGTTGCGCGTAAAAATATTTTGCGCTGCCGTTAAGACCAAACTTGTCGTTTATTTTATAATTGTATCCTCCGCCAATGTGCGCTCCAAAATACATAGATTCGTAATCGTAATTCGCATTAAGCCCTGTGGTTGCGTCAATTATGCTATCGCTGTTAAAGTTGCTGCCGGCTCCGCCTGCCCTTCCGGACGCTTCAACGTAAAAATTGTTCCTAAAATCAATTTTTCCAAACAGTCCTCCGCCAGTGTATTGCATTATTCCATTTGCAAATACATCGTTAACTCCTGAACTGTTAAATGCATTTAAGCTTTCATACTTCCCGTTGCCGTGTTCTATAAATGCGCCGGCAGTTATACTTGCGTTTTTTATCTCAAAACCTTTGGCAAGCCCGGCCGCAAGAGTTACTCCGCTGATATCTGCGTGCGAACCCGTTTTATACCGAGACTTACCTCCGGATATAGCTATAAACGGCGCAAATCTGCCCGAGTTTATAGAACTCAAAGACGCTGCAGCAGATGCATAAGCTTTGTCGGCTATTAAATCCGCGCCTTGCCCTATAAACGCTATAGAGGCTACGCGCTCCTCTGATAACGCTTTGCTCTGCGGATTGACTTTAACGCCCGTTACTGCCACCGCTAATTCTTCGCCGCTGCCTACCGGGTCTATTGATAAACCAACTTCAAAAATTTTTAACTTGTTTTTTGCAATCGTCACATCGCTTGGACTTCCGTCAAAATTGTATGACGAACTTTTGATGAGAACGTATCTGTCGCCTATGTTTAACGGATTTACCGTATATACCTTAATATTTGCATCTCTAAGTCTAATTGCGCCGTTAGATTTAGAGGCGTTTATTATGCTCTCCCCGTTGCCGTCCGTTGCCGTTATCATTGCTTCGCCGTTGTTTATATTATCAGGCAAGTAAAAATTATAGTTCTGAAAGTTTTGCACGCCTGATACTACCAACCCTTTCGTGCGCAGGTTTAATGTGTTGCCGGTAAAGGCATCGTCTATAAAATTAGTTGTGCCGTCAGCGGCAAATTGCGTGCCGTTGTATCCGGTTCTTACAGCATATCCGCCGTAAATAATTGTGTCTTTGCCTGCGGCAAATATTGTATTGCCAGATATGTTTACCGTATTGTTTGTTGCATATAAGTCGCCGGTAAAAGTAGCGCCAAGGTCGGTTTCGGCGCCGGCGTTGCCGCCGACGATAGAAGAGTTGTTGTTAAAAGCCGAGTCGGCAATTTGAATAACGTTCCCTGTAGCAGATACGTTCCCGGCGGAAGAGGCGGAGCCGCCAATGGCTACGGCGCGGGCGGAAACGATAAGTTTGAAAGCGCGCGGGGCAGCGTCAAAAGTTGAATTTGCAATTGAGATGGCGTTTCCTACAGCAGATATATTCCCGGTAGTAGCGGCGGAGCCGTTGGGCGCGGTATAGGCGCTAATGTCAATTTCGGCATCAGCGACAGTTGAGTTGTTAATTGAGATGATGTTTCCGGCGGCAAATATGTTTCCGGTGAGAGCGGCGGAGCCGTTGACTTCGGCGCCGGTTTCCACAATAGCGTTGAGCTCAGCGTCAAAAGTTGAATCATTAATTGCGATGACGTTTCTGACAGTTGATACATCCCCAACGAAAGCGGCTGTGTCATGGGCGGCAAATCTGGCGACAGCCGTAGCGTCAACAGAACCAATAAAGTCCGAATTATTAATTAAAATAGCGTCCCCTATAGCGGACACGTTTCCTGTAAAAATGGCGGTGTTGCGGACTGTGCCGGCAACGCCGGTAACAGCAACAGCATAAGCGCTATTTAAGGCTGTTGAGTTGTCAATTGAAATGACGTTCTCCGTAGCGAACATACTTCCAGTGAAAGTAGCGGAGTCGGAGATTCGAAATTCTATGACTCCACCAACGTTGGCATCGCCAAAAGTTGAGTTGTTAATTGAGGCAGCGTTTCTTGTAGCGGATATATTCCCGACAAAAGCGGCGGAACCGCTGGCAATGAAAGCGGCGTAAGCGCCGAAAGCTTCAACGTAGTTAAAAATTGAGTTGCTAATTGTTAGCGTATTATTATTTACATTTATATCTTTTTGAATTGCAGCAACATAGCTTTCCATAAAGAAAGCGGCATAAATACCGATTGAGGGCGTAGTTACATTGGTTATATTTACTGTGTTGCCGTTTGGATCTTTCAAATCTGCTACGCCGCCGCTTGGAAACGCGCCCGTTCCTTCGTCGCCATTTCCATAGACGTCGTAAGAAATACTGCCTGTTAGGTCAATGTATTGCCCTGCTAAACTTAAATTAGAGAACATAAATAGAAAACATACCGCTGCTGAAAATGCTTTAGACCCGAGTGTTTTTAACATAAACGACATTTGTTCCTCCGTTGTAACCGTTATTATTTTTCCACTAACAGATTTGCTTTTGATTTAGGCTTTAATTCAACGCTTATTTGCGAAAAAAACTTTTAGCGCCTTACCCTTATAATTGCATTGCATGAAATTATACCATAAAATTAATAAAAAGATTGAGCGAACCAATTAGCGGAAAGCGCAATGAGTTCTGTTTCAGGCTTAAAACGCATAACTTCTATAAGCCAAGACGGGTATGCCGCAGCCTACGCAGAATTTTCGCGGGCAACAGCAATTGTTCTGCAATAAATATTATGCTACCATAAGAAGCATAATATACGCACAGTATATATTATTTTGTTGACGTCAAAAATCAAAAGGAGAAAATAATGTCTAAAGCGGCTTTTGCCATTGGCGACGTTTTACGCGACGGTTGGAAAGGATTCAAAAAGAATGCGAAGTTTTTAATTGTTCCGCTTGTTTTAATTTTTATCTTGGTTTCCGTATTTTACGCGGCTTATTTTTACTTTATTACGTTACACCGCGATTATTCCGGAATTACTCTGATTGTGTTTTTGGCAGGGTATCTTGTTTATTTTCTTATTGCGGCATATTTTAGTTTGTCGCTAATCAAAGCTACCATAGATACGGCAAAAGGCAAAAAATTATCTTGGGATATTCTCGTAAACGATATTGGATATTATTTCAGATACTTACTTGCAATAATACTTTATGTTGTTGTAATGTTGATAATTCCCGCCTTGCTTGGCATAATAATTGCCGTTGCGGGGCTGCAAACAAACGCTGTGATATTAGTGGCCGCATTAGCAATTTCCATTATTATTGCGCTTATAGCGGCGTTTGTATTTTACCCGGTAATATTTTTTGCCGCAGACAAAGATCAGAAATTTGACATAGTGAAATTCTTTGTAAAATCGTATGAAATTGTCACGAAAAATCTCGGACAGCTGGTTTTATACGCTCTTGCAATAATCGGTATTTTAATTTTAGCTTATATAGCTTTATTGATTGCCGGTTTCTTGGTATCAATGATATTAACAATTATTATATATGCAACATCCGCAGGAAACACAACCGTAATTGCAAGCATAGTATCAATAGCGGTATTTAGACTTTTAGCGCTTGCAGTATATATTGTTGTAGTCTTGCCGATATACGTATCATTTGCTGAAGTTTATAAGAAGCTTGTTTATACAAGAAAGAAATAAGTTAACAAAAAACGGCAGAGAAAATAACACTTTCTCTGCCGTTTTTTAATAATTGGAGTTTATATGACAAAAGCAGCTTTTAAAATTTCTGAAGTATTGTCGGCGGGATGGAACGGATTTATAAAGAATGCAAAATTTTTAATTGCGCCTACGGTTTTCTATATAATTATACTAATAGCAACTCATCTCACCTCAGATATCACCGGTAATACAGGTTTATTTAATTTAACTTTAAGCGGCATTGCTATAAATATTTTACACATTTTAATTTTCGCATATATCTCCCTTTCTTTTTTTAGAGCATGCATTGGGACTGTAAAAAATACAAGACTATCATGGGATATTTTAAATAATACTGCAAAAAATTATTTCAGATTTATTCCTGTTTACACAATTAGTTACGTCCTATATATGCTGCTAATTGAGACAACACGCATTAATTCTTTAATATTAACTATAACGACTATGCTTATATTAACTACGCTTTATTGCGTTTTGTATTTTACAGACTTTATGGCAGCCGATAAAGATTGTAAACTTGGAATAATAGCTATATATAAAAAATCATATGATATATTTACCTCTAATTTAAAGCAATGCGTTCTCTATTTTCTGATTTTGATAGGCTTGTTTTTAGCTACTATAATAGTATTGCTCGTAATATATATTATACTTTTAGTAGTTACAGGTCTTATATTGCACACCAAAGACTTCAGCGCATTTGCGTATTCCACCCCTTCCAAAGCAATATACTATATTTTGTTGACTGTATTTATGATTTTTGTTTATACACCGTTGACGGTATCATGCGTAGCTGTTTATAAAAAATTGATGGCTTCTAAAAAGAAATAGTTAAAAAAACAGCAGAAAATTAATATTTGGAGTTTATATGGCAAAAGCAGCTTTTAAAATTTCTGAAGTATTCGCGGCAGGATGGAAAAATTATACAAATAACCCGACTATTATTGGGATATTTCTTATTTCACACATTGCGTTATTCATATTTTCCGCATTACTTTTTAAGATATTGTCTCTGGCGTTTGGAATAGTTGGAATAATATTAGGAATTATTATCCTGTTTTTTACGTATTTTTATTTTGAATATTCAAAAATTAAAGCTTCCGTAATTGCCGCACAAGGTAAAAAGATAACTTTAAACGTCTTAGACAACGATATTGTACATGTAGGCAAATTTATTATCGTTTCTGTTATTTTATTATTCATTACATGCATTGTAATATCTATAATTGGAACGTTTTGCGTAGTAATTACACGAACATATGGTTTTGAAGAAATATTAGTGGCAATTTTTCTGATACCGATAGGAATTATATTATTTTCAATTCTATTCCCGGCTTTATTTATGGCAGCAGACAAAAGAATTCATTTAAATGCTATAAAAATAACCACAGAAACAATAAAAATTACATTCTCAAATTTCAGAGAATATTTACTTTACACGCTAAATGTTTTTTTAATATTGATTCTACTCGTAATAATCATCACTATAGGTATATCTCTTTTCAGTTTTGCCCACAAAGCATTAAGTCATGTATGGGGTGCCATTTGTGTTTTATTATTGGACTTTATGATTGTTCCTGTATTATTATTTACAACTGCAGAAGCCTATAATAGATTGTTTAAAATATACAAATAAAATTCTAAACATTAATTTTAAGAACTAATGCTTGGGTGCTCACTCCAACCTTACGGGGCAAGCTCGTTTTCGCATTAACATCTTACGAATAG